>CAYRLL010000020.1:0-37439 GCA_964425115.1 uncultured Desulfovibrio sp.
AGTTCCTGCAGCCCCTGCAGCACCGCAAGGTCGCGGTCCAGCCCGTGCAGAAGGCGGGTATCCTCCGCCTGTACCATCTCATCAGGCGCAGGCATAATGAGTGCTTCCCCGCTGCGCTCTATGCCTACCACCGTTAGCGCAAAGGCATTGCCCAGACGGCTTTCCGCCAGAGTGCGCCCCACCAGCACGGAGCCTTCCGGCACAAGCACCGACATGAACGAGGCATCCGGGCGCACTTTTTCCGGAGCGCATTCCACAATCTCCAGCCCGCCCAGCAGGCCGCTTTGCTCCAGTTTTTCCAGCGACTCACGCTCCCCCATGAGGAACAGGACATCTCCCTGCTCCATGGGATGGTGCAGCAGATCGCCCTGCTCTTTCTTTTCCCCGCCGTGCAGCGACAGAACGTGCACGCGGTGATCGCGACGCAGGGAACTCTGCGCCAGTGAACCGCCCAGCAACGGGGAGTTTTCCGTAATAATGCCGCGTGCCGTGCAGAATTTCTTCAGCACATGCGCTGCTGCACTGCCTCCGGTTTCCGTACGCAGATGCTGGCTGCCGTACAGACGCCGGTAATGTTCCACCGAGCCGTGCACGATGAGGGTATCGCCGTCCCGCACGGTATCGGAAGGGCCGGGGGCAAGACGCATTTCCCCTTCCCGTCGCAAGGCCAGCACCGTAAGGTTGAGTGCGGAGCCGAGACGCGTCTCTCCCAGTGTCCGGCCGGCAAGCGGCGACTCCGGGCGTATGGAAAGGGAGAAGATATGCGTGTCCAGCTGGTAGGACGATTCCACGGCATTGGCCTTGCGGTTCATGGCCAGCGCGTCCCTGCTGGGCAGCAGCCGGGACCCGCCCAGCACCACAAAGGCTATGCCGCACAGAACAATGACACCGGTAATGGGCGTGAAGTCGAATATCCCGAAGGGCGCGAACCCGGCATTCTTCAGAGCGTCGATGATCATCATGTTCGGCGGGGTGGAAATCCCCGTGAACGGCCCGCCCAGAAGGCAGCCCAGCGCCATGGGCAGCAGAAGACGGGAGGGGGACCTGCCGCTGCGGCGGGCAAGATCCATGACCGTGGGCAGCAGAATGATGGCAACGGTGGTGGTATTGATGAGGGCGGAAAGGATGCTTGCCGTGGCCATGATCACGGTCACCAGCAGCCATTCCCTGCTCCGGGCAAAACGTTGCAGAGGCTGGCCCAGCCTGTAGGCTATGCCCGTGCGGGAAAGTCCGGCGGAAATGATGAACAGGGCCAGCACCGTTATGACGGCGGAACTGCTGAATCCCGCCAGCGCCTCGTTGGTGGTGACAAGCCCGGTAAGCGCAAGGGCGGAGAGCACGAGCAGTCCCACAAGGTCAACACTTATCCAGCCGCCGATGAACAGCACAAGGGCCGCCAGAATGATCACAATAAGAAGAATAAGCGAAAGCACGGTACGCAATCTCCATATTCTCCGTTCGCAGGCACGGCACACAGCAGGTGCCGAGCGACCGGAGGGTAAACGTTGATAACAATGGAAGGTGCCGCGGACTGGGACAGTATTGCGGCGGGCAGACATGCCTCGGGGCAGGCTTGGATGCCGTGCGTAGTCCCGGACAAGACTGTAATCTACCCGTTGCCCGCATCTTCCGCAAGCCTTGCGGAAAAATAACCGTTATGCGCACGATACGGATATTCCGGCTAACATGCTGCCCTGCCGCACAGACACAAAAACAACCTTACAGCTAGACGGCTGAACGCCGAATGGTATACAATACAAAGACATGGAATATAAGGAACCCAATGCGCTGCAGCAGAACGAATAACACGCTTCATGTTGCCGGACGCTCTCCCGACCCGTTCTTTCCATGATGAGGCAACGCCTGTAAGTGCAGGCATTCCTCCATGAAGGACACGATGCGATACAGGCCGCTTCGCTTTCAACCTGCAGCCCGGCATGGCCATGAAAAAATATTACTATATCCGCCCCCTCCTGCTTATCGCAATCCTGTGCGCCACTCTGGACGGATTTCTGTATTACCAGATGCTCAGCCAGCACCTGAACAACCAGAGGGTGGATGTTTCTCTGCGACTGGCCACACTACGTGCCCGCCTTGAAAAAGAGATTACCGCAAACCTCTTGCTGGTGCAGGGTATGGCGAATTTCATTTCCGTAACACCCGCACTGACTCCGCAGGTATTTACGCAATACGCACGGGAGACGTTGCAGGATTCGCCCGTCATCCGCAATCTGGGGGCGGCTCCCGACTATGTGATGCGCTATGTCTACCCGATGGAAGGTAATGAGGCTGTTCTTGGTGTGAGCTACCGCGACCTGCCGGAACAGTGGGAGACGGCCAGCCGTACAGAACGCACGGGAGAACTGATTGTGGACGGTCCTCTGCAACTGGTGCAGGGAGGGACGGGCATAATAGGCAGGGCCCCAGTTTTTATGCATGAAAAAGGACAGAGGCGCTTCTGGGGGGTTGTCTCTTCCGTCATTGATGCAGACCGCCTGTACGACATGGCAGGCATGCGTGACACCACCCTGAAACTGGCCCTGCGCGCAGTGAATGAGTACGGGCAGGAAGGGCCAGTCTTCTGGGGACAGCCAGACCTGTTCGAGCCGAAAATTGATGCGGTGCGCATGCCGGTCACCTTTCCCTCCGGCAACTGGGTGCTGGCAGGCACACCGGAGCATGGCTGGTCACACACTCCGCCCCTTGCCTTTATGGTGCACGGGCTGGTGCTGCTGCTTTTTCTTGTTTCCGGTTTTGCAGCATACAGGGCCGCCCGCAGAAACCATCTTATCGAGCAGACACGCGAAAGCCTGAACCATGCACAGGCTCTGGCCCGCCTGGGCAGCTGGGATGCTGACATGCGCAACGGAGACCTGTGGTGGTCGGACGAAACGTTCCGGATATTAGGAACCGACAGGGAGGAGCATACTCCCTCGCTCAGAGGTTTTATGGACATGGTGCACCCCGATGACCGGGAACTGGTGGAGGCACGGTTTGCAGATAGTCTGCGTTCGTGCGGCAGTTACTCCGTGGACCACCGCATAGTCCTTGCCGACGGCACCGTGCGCCATGTGCAGGAACGCGGAAAAACCGAATGTGACGACATGGGGTCCCCCATACGCTCCACGGGAACGATTCAGGACATAACCGACCGCAAGCTCATTGAAGACGCACTGAAGGCCAATGAAGCGCAAATGCGCGCCATGGCAGAAGCCTCGCACGATGCCCTTATCATGATCGACTCCGATGACCGTGTCATGTTCTGGAGCCCTGCGGCGGAAAGGATGTTCGGCTGGACCCGCAAAGAGGCACTGGGCAGAAGCCTGCATCTGCTTGTCACACAGGAAAGCGACAGGGAAAAGGCGTGGAAGGGTCTTAAACACTTTGCCACCACAGGACAGGGACCGGTAGTCGGCTCGGTAATGGAATTCATGGCCGTAAAAAAAGGCGGGGAACTCTTTCCCGTGGAACGCTCCGTTGCGGCTTTCAGACTGGGCGACTCTTATTACGCTGTGGGCAGCCTGCGCGACATAACCCAGCGCAGGAAGGCGGAGCAGGACCTGCGTGCCTTTTCGGACAGGCTTGAACTTGCATCACGCGCGGGCGGCATAGGCGTATGGGAGTGGAATATCAAGGACGACTCCCTGATCTGGGACAAACAGATGCTCGCCATTTACAAAATCCGCGACGGAGAATTTTCCGGCCTGTACGAAGCGTGGAAAGGCCGGGTGCACCCGGAGGACATAGCCGCCGCCCACAATGCCATTCAGGAGGCGGGAAGAAGTGCCAGCCCGTGGGAATGGGAATTCCGCATTATCTGGCCGGACGGCTCCGTGCGCCATGTGCGGGCAGCCGCACTGACCCGCAGAGATGCCCAAGGCCAGCCGGAATTCATGGTCGGCGTTAACTGGGACGTTACTGAATCGCGCAGGTTGCAGGAGCAACTGCACAATCTGGCCACTACGGACGCGCTGACAGGACTTGCCAACCGCCGGTGGTTTATGGAACGGACGGAAGGGGAGCTGGAGCGTTGCAGCCGGTACGGCTCGCCTTTCTCGCTCATCATGTTTGATGCGGATAAATTCAAATCCGTCAACGACACCTACGGACACGATGCAGGGGATATGGTGCTCAAAGCCATTGCGGAAGCAGCCCGGTCTGTGCTGCGCGAGGTGGATATTCTTGGACGTTTGGGGGGCGAGGAGTTCGCCATCGGGCTTCCGGAAACAGCTATTGAAGGCGGGCGACTGGTGGCGGAACGCGTTCGCCTTGCCATTCAGGACAGCGGCGTGGAACTGGAAGACGGCACCACCGTGCGCTTTACCGTAAGTCTGGGCGTTGCCGAGTATTCTGAAGACTGCTCCAGTCTGGAAGCACTGCTCAAACAGGCGGATGCGGCACTTTACCGGGCCAAACAGAACGGACGGAACAGAGTGGAATGTGCGCTTGTGCCTCCGGTGCAGTAAACGGCAAAACCATTCAGAGCTTTTTACCATAAGGCCTGCGCCAAGCTCCCTCAGCGTAAGGAACGGCGCAAGACCCGAAGCAGCGTGTCCACATCGAAGGGCTTGGCCAGATACTCGTCCACCCCGGCCTGAATCAGACGTTCACGGTCTCCCGACATGGCATGGGCGGTAAGCGCGACGATGGGCACATTCTTTCTTTCCTTTCCGGCTGCCCCGTCGCGGATGGCCCGTGTGGCCTGCACACCGTCCATCACAGGCATCTGCACGTCCATAAGCAACACGTCAAAGGCCTCTGCCGCCAGCGCCCGCACCGCCTGCTGCCCGTCCTCCACGGCGGTGACAGCGTGTCCGTGTTTCTCCATGAGTTTGATGACGAGCGAGCGGTTCACCCGATCATCTTCCGCCAGCAGAATGCGCAAAGGCCGCTCAGGCAATGTGGCTTCCGCAGGTTCGGGTACGTCCGGAAGCGGAACTGCACCATCAGCACGCCCGAGCGTGACACAGAAATGTACGGTGGTTCCCGTTCCCGGTTCACTGGCTATGGATATGCTGCCTCCCATGAGGGCCACCAGACGCTTGCAGATGGAAAGCCCGAGCCCTGCCCCCTGATGTTGACGGGCCATGCTTCCGTCCACCTGCGTGAAAGGCTGGAACAGCACGTTCTGTTTGTCGTCCGGAATACCCATGCCTGTATCCGCGATGGAAAAAAGCACTCTGTACTCATGCGGCTTTATGGCCGGCAGGGGATACGCTTCCACAGTTACGGACCCGCCCTTGGTGAACTTGAGGGCGTTGCCCACCAGATTGCTTATCACCTGCTGCAACCGCACCACATCTCCCATAAGTCTGGACGGGAACTCCTCTGAAACCCTGAATTCCAGCTGATTGCCGGACTGGCTGGCACTGGGGCGGAACAGCAGTTCCATGGAATGCAGGGTTTCTCTGAGGTCGAACGGCTCCATATAGAGTTCCATCTTGCCCGCCTCAATGCGCGACAGGTCCAGAATGTCGCTGAGAAGGCGGGTAAGCCGCCGTGATGATTCAAGTGCCGCACGGGCGTAATCCCGCTGCTCTTCATCAAGGGGGGTTGCCTCCATGAGTTGCAGCATGCCCATGATGCCGTTGAGCGGGGTGCGCAGTTCGTGGCTCATGTTGGCCAGAAATTCAGACTTGCTCCGGTTTGCCGCCTCTGCCTGCTCCTTGGCTGCAAGCAGTGCCGTATGCATCTTCCTGAAGTCGGAAAGGTCCACATCCACGCAGAAAAGCTCCACACCGCCGTCAGGGCTGCGCTGGATGGCGTGTGAAGAATACACGGGCACCTCGGACCCGTCCTTATGCTGCAGCACCAGTTCCGCAGCCGGTATGGGCACCCCGTTGCGCACCCAGTTTCTGACCGCCTCCTCCACAGCATCCCGCATGGGTTCCGGAATGATCAGTTCCAGCAATGACCGCCCCATGGCTTCTTCTTCGGTATAGCCATACAGCCGCTCGCTGGCCTTGTTCCAGTATATCACCCGCAGGTTGCTGTCATATCCCTGCACAGCCACCTCCACATCCTCAATAATCAGCCGGAAGCGTTCCTCGCTCTGCCGGATGGCCTCTTCCGCCCGCTTCTGCTCCGTTATATCCCGGAACTCCGTTACGCGAACCTGCCGCCCCTTATAAGGTATCTGCCGCGCTTCCAGACAAATGGGGTACACCTCACCGTTCTTGCGCACGCCGAGCGATTCGTAGGGTTTTTCATAGCCTGACCGGATCTTTTCCATCACGTCGTTCCGGCAGGATTCTTCGATAAGCAGCAGGCCGTCCATGCCCACCAGCTCTTCCACGGTATACCCGGTAATATCCGCAAGCCCCTGATTGCAATCGAGAATACGCCCCTGATCGTGGATTGTTATGCCTCCGAACGAGGCATTGTGCAGCGTGCGGAAACGGGCTTCGCTCTCGCGCAGCATCTCTTCGCCCCGCTTGCGTTCGGTGATGTCCAGCGCCGTAAAGGTCACCCCCACCGAATAGTCCGACAAATTCATGGGGGTGGAACTGAGCAGCACATCCATGATGGTTCCGTCCTTGTGCCGCCAGCGGGTTTCCACCGTTCCCGTTCCGCGTGCCCGTATCTGCCGGTACTTTTCATCCCCCACGTAACGGTAGCTTTCGTCATCGGGATAGAGCTTCCGCGCGTTGTTGCCTATCAGTTCTTCCTGCGAATACCCTGTCATCTCGCACAACCGGTCGTTAACCCGCACAAAAACCCGGTCCACGACCACGCCGATGCCTACGGGAGCGGCGCGGAAGATGCTGTTCAGGGCTGCCTCGCGGGCGCGCAGCGATTCCTCTGCCTGCCTGCGTTCGGTAATGTCTTCCAGCGTGGCGATGACCTCTGTGGGGGAATCGCCCGGGCGGACGGGATTGAATATCACACGCAGAATCAGATGCCTGCCTCCCGTAACAGAGGTGTAGGCATCCTCGAATGTGGAAGGCTGACCATTCAGGGCGCGCTGCAGGGCGGCACTCATGGCGGGAGAGCTCTGCCGCACCGTATTGAAGCCAATGACCTTATCGCGGGATGAACCCATCAGTTCCACGAATTTATCGTTGCAGTCCACAACGGTGCCCGAAGGATCGAACAGAATCATACCCAGCGGGCTGTTCTCAAAAATGATTCTGTGGCGCAGTTCGCTCGCGCAAAGCGAATCTTCCATGGCATCGCTGGCAAGACGCCGCGACATGAGGCTGCCGAGCAGCGCGGTGGCAACAGGATAAATCAGCAGAACAGGCAGCCAGATTCCGGAAAAGACGCGCATGGCAATCTCTCCCGGAAGGGTCAGCGTGAGCATGAGCATAACGATATGGATGACCAGACCGAAACGATACAGCTCCGGCCATGAGAGCCCTTCCAGCCGTCTGGTGCGGTATCGCCACAGCAGACCGATAATCCCGGACGCCAGTATGACGCTGACACCCATGACCGCACCTGCCCCGCCCTGATACAGACGCAGCGCGGCTGTTATGCCCATGGTCACAAGCGCGGGAATAGTGCCGAAGTACAGCCCGGTTATGCCTATCAGCACCGAGCGGGTGTCGAACACCACGCCGGGGCTGAAGGTCCATGGCGTAAGCATGACCACCATGCCGATAACGCCGAGCAGAAAGCCTGTGAACAGCTTGGCGGGCAGGTGCCCCACCCCCCTGCGCCAGCGCGAAGCAAACAGATCGAAGAACAGGGCCGCCGCCAGAAGAAGCGCCACATTCTGCACCAACCCGACAAGTATCCCGGAATACTGCTCCATATGTCTCCCGCAGAATGGTAGTGTCCCGCCCGGTTGTGAACAGCAGTGCCGCCCTCTGCACTGCCGTACAGGATATGGCGGGCTGTGCCCTGACAGGGCATGTCCGCCATGCACCTGTTCCGCACAACATCATACCATGTAACAGTATATTGCCCAATCCCCACCATACAGGGCATTATAGATTCACCACGCCCTATGCCGCGCAGCACGCTCCCCGGAAAGCAGCACCGGCCTGACATGAACCATGCCTGCCCTGCACGGAGAAAGCTGCGTAGACGCAAGGACCTTCTTGTGTTCACGCCGGAGCCCGTGCTATCTTCCCTCCCCGGCGCGGCGTTCCCCCTTCCCGGCTCAAACGACTCCCCATGGCGGCCCTTTGAAAATCGTTATCTGCACCAAACGCGACCTTGCCGGAAACCTGGCTCTGAACAGACTGGTGAGGGCACTCGCTCCCCGCCACAGTGTCCATGTGGTTCTTTCCGACTATGTGCTCAAGGCGGAGCGGGCAAACCTGCTGGCAGCATGCCTGCTCAATCATGAGCGGGACATGCCGCTGGAACTGTTTTACCCTTATCTGGATGACAGATTCCCCGAAGGCAGCACTGCAGAATACCAAACTTTTTCCGGAATTTCCAAGAAATTCGACGTTCCGGTAGAACTGTGGGGCCGGGCCAGCAGACCCGAAACGGCCGCCGCAATGCGCGACCTTGCCCCGGATGTCATACTCTCCTGCCGGTACGACTTTATCTTCAGGGAAGACATCATCTCCATTCCCCGCCTTGGCATATACGGTATGCACCCCGGCGTACTGCCCCAGATTCAGGGGTTGTGCGGCCCTTTCCGCGCCATGCAGATGCGCCATGCCCGCTCCGGCTGCACGGTCTTCCACATTGACCCCGGCATAGACAGCGGCGACGTGGTGGACGTGGGCTGGGCAGACATACAATATGACCGTTCGCTGCTCTGGAATTTTGTGCAGACATATTTTGCAGGCATAGAAGCGTTTTTGCGCCATCTGCCCGTGCTGGAACAGGAGGAACGGCTGCCCGGCACCCCGCAGGACAAGACGCAGGAGCAGTATTTCGGCTACCCCACGGAAGATGAATTCCGGCAGTTTGCCGAAAACGGCGGCAGGCTCATAGACATGGACGATTACCGCCAGCTGCTCTCGCTCTATCTGCCGCAGGGGCTGGACGACCCCTGCCTGCCGGAAATGGAAGACCTGCTCAATCCTTCCGGCTGCTGACGCGCCATACCAGCATAAAGAGCACGGCAAGCAGGCATACGCCCGCCCCCGCCGCCAGCAGCGTGTTTGCCGCCCCCATACGCACAAGCGCAACGCCGAAGAGAATGGGCCCCAGCACCTGCCCCATCCGTTCCAGCGTCCTGTAAAAGCTGGCCGCCTTTTCACGCCCCAGCCGCCGCGCTGACCCCAGTGCGGTTACACAGAGCATGGTGGCAGGGGCAGCAAGGCACTGCGCCACCCCTATGAGCAGAACGGAAAACACGATGATGGCGATTCCCTGAGGTGTCATCATCCCCTGCACTGCCCCGGCACCTTCCGCCTCCTGCCCTGCGGGCATGACGTCAAGGAACGCAAGGGCAAGAGCCGCCGCAAGCAGGGAGGCACCGGAAAGCATTCCCGTAAGCATGGCAAAGGCTCCCTTATCGCGGGCCCTGTCCAGCAGCCTGCCCAGCATGGGCCCCACCGTGATGAAGCACAGCCCGTAGACCATGAAGATACGGCCGATATCCGACTGGCTCACCTGCGCCCCGTTCAGCATGAGCGGCAGCAGATAGTAGAGAAAGCCCGTGAGGCACACGGAAGCGGGAATGCCCACCATGGCGAGCAGGAACAGCATGCGCGGATCGAGCAGAAAAGCGAACGCGGCACCAGCAGCTCCCTGCGCAGGGGCAGGGTTCTTTGCCGCCGGGACTGAACTGGCCGCTCCGCCGGGTGCATCCACCGGGCAATGCTCCGCAGAGGAACCGGACGCCCAGCCTCCGCCTATGTACAAGGCCAGAATGGATACGGGAACCAGCACGGCAGCCACCAGAAATACCGTTTCAAAGCCCAGCCGCTCCGCAAGCATGGCCCCTGCGGCGGAACCGCAGATACTGCCGGAAAAAATTCCCGCAAACACGCCCGCGAGGCCCGCACCGGCCTTTTCGTCTCCCAGCGTTCCCAACTGCACGGCCATGAGCACCAGCCCGAAGCCGAAGCCGGATGCGCCGCGCGCCACGATGAGTGCAGGCAGCGAGGTGGCGGCCCATCCCATTATCAACCCTGCGGATGCGGCCACGGCTCCCAGCGCGAACGCCATGCGCCAGCCGAACCGCTCGGAGAGGATACCCGCCAGCAGCAGAGCCGCTCCGGCGCAGATCATCTCTGCGGAAATGGGCAGCCCGGCCTGCACCTGTTCGGAAAAACCCCACAGCGGGGCCGTGAAATTGCGCGCCAGCAGCGGAATGAACGAGATTCCCATGTCGTAGCCGAGGAAAAACAAAAAGCCGGCAGCCCGCAGGGCCTGCGATGCGCAGACGGCCAATCCTGATGCCCCGCCAAACGCCCGGCCTGCCGCGTTCTCTTTGGGCCTGCCCACCTCCTGACCCGCACCGCTCCCGGCCGCGAGCATGGCTCTGGTGAACCGTACCGAAACCATGCTCAGCAGACCTGCTAGCTCCATGAGGAAAAGCAGGCTGATGACAAAAGACGTGGCAAGGTCCACACCCAGACTTCGCACAGCCGCTGCCACGTGGGCATCGTCCACATACAGGCGTATGCGCATGGCCTCTTCACGCTGCCTGAACCGGCTTGGCCAGTAGCCGTCCACAGAACGTTCCACTGCATGCCCGCCCTGCGTGATATTTCCGGCAGAAGCCAGCATCGTGCCGTCCGGGAGCACCATCTCGGCCCCGGCCACTTCGGCGTGAGTCTCCACAATGCGGGCAAGCAGAGCCTCTCCGCCACGTATGGAGCGGACATCCACCCCTTTGTGGATAATGTACTCGAAGTCCCGCTTGATAAACCGGGCTGCCATATCCACCTTCTCACGCACGGCATGTTCCATGAAGGAATCGAACAGCGTGACCATGGCAAGGGAATACGCGAGCTGTGTACCGCCGATGAGGACAAGCAACAGCAGGGACAGGGATTTCCGGAGCCGCGCGCGGGCCTCGGGCGTGGCTGTGAGCAGCCATATCCACCCCGCCAGCGTCACACACACGGCCACGCACGCCGCCACCAGCAGCAGTGCGGCCCATCGGGAAAAGCCTTCGGTAACGGAATCCACATGACGCCTGTCTATATCCAGCGCCAGCCCGCCGGCGATGCCTTGATATTCCAGAGGAATGAGAATGCGGTAGCCATCTGGCCCCGCAAGAAAGTCATCACCGTTTCCGACCGCTCCCTTCCGGGCAGCCTCAAGCATGGCGTTATCAAACGTCCGTGTACCGTTACCGGGGGCGCCATCGTCTTTCGCCGCATATCCGTTGCCGGAGCCTGCGGGGGTAATGCCTTCTCCGCCGTCCTCAATCGGCGCGACGGAATACAGCGTGGCTCCATGCGCATCCAGCACCTGAACGGAGCGGATATTGCCTGCGCCGTCGCGCAGGTCGTCAAGCATCTCGGCCATGCCCGCGTACTGCGCAAGGGGCTTGCCGAACCGCAACCCGCGTTCAATGCTCAGTGCCACATGTTCGCCTGCAGCGCGGTAGCCCGAAAGCAGCGAGGCCGTTGCCAGCTTGTCCAGCGTGGAGACGGAAAGCAGCACGTTGAACCCGAGGGTGAGCACCAGAACACCAAGGCACAGCACCCCGATGTACACGCGCAGCCGGAAAAGCCCTGCGGGCGGCCTACCCGGTATGGCGGCAGTGTTTCCGGTTTCCGATTCCACGGCTACTGCTCCTTTACTGCTGCGGGCAGAGTTATCCGCTCGTGGATTTCATCGGAAACCACCAGCACGTCCAGAGGGAAGATAAAGCCGATGCGACCGGCGGTTTCCAGATTTATGGCAATGGTTGGCTCCACCCTGTCCAGCATGGGAATGGCGCGGGGGGAGGTGCCGTTGAAGACTGCCGCCGCCTGCCGCGCCAGAAAATTGCCTGCCGGACCGAAATTCCATGTGGAAAAGCCCATGAGCGCCCCTGCCCGCACAAAATCCGATCCGTCGCGGGCAAAGGTGGGAACGCCCCAGCCGTTCAGCAGTTCCAGCAGCGATGCCACATTGCTGGCCTGCCAGTCAAAACAGTTAAGCGGGCCTATGAAGAACGCGTCCATGCCCTGCGCACGCAGGGCATCCAATCCCGCACGGCATTCCGCCTCTGTTTCGGCTGAGGAAAGACCGCCATATTCGGCTATGCCGAATCCCAGTTCCGAGGCCACGGCGCGCGCATCATCCAGCGCGGCATACACCCGGCCCTCCGGGCTGTCGTGGTACAGGATGCCCAGAGTGCGGAAGCCCACAACGTCGTGGAATACCCTGAACATGGTGGACCAGCGGTCTGCAACGATATGGCAGGTAACATTCTCCGCACCGGAATCATCCGGCCCCGCCACCACGCCCGCGGCAACGGGGTCTGCCATGCCCATGCCCATGATCGGGGTACGACCGTTGTTGGCCGCCAGCAGGGCCTTCATGGCCGCCGTGCCCATACCTACAACAAGATTAAGATCATCCCGCTGCATCAACGCCGCAGCAGCCTGCGGCAGACGGGCCATGTTTTCAGGCTCCCACCCGGGGCTGAACCGGGCGTCATCGGGAAAATCCGCACGTATCCCGTGATCCTGCAAGGCATTGCGGAAGGCCTGAAAGGTGCGATCGAACAGCCAGAAGTGTCCGGCTTCCAGATAACCGATACGCCTGGGTTGTTCTCTGCCCGTCCCGGCATCTGCCGCACGGACGGGGGAAGCCGCTGCCAGTGCAGCCAGCATGAGGAGGAAGGTCCATAGCCGCAATGCAGCGGCGGAAGACACAATGTTCAGGTGAGGCGGCATGCGGACCTCGGATAACGATAGGAAAACGGCAATTCCCGCTCAGGCATTGCCGCCTGCTGCGCCTGCTCCTGATCCGGTTCCGGCTCTGGTCGTGGACGAACCGGAACGGGAAGAAGCGGATTGGGCATCCCGCCGGTCACGGCAGCCCGGCCCCGCCGCAAGAACGAGCAGCAGGCCTACCACCGGTGTGAGCAGCACGCTGGCAAAGAAATGCCCCCAGAAACCAAACCGGCATTGCCTGCCCAGAAACCCGACGATTATGCTTCCGACAAGGAAAAAGAGTAATACAATCATGATCTCACTCCGTTGCTTTTAGTCCGGCCATGGCTCCTGCGCAGAAAGCACAGGTACCCTGCCCCGCAACCGGGCCGATGCGTGTGCGCGGCCGACGGGATGGCACCTCTTCACAAGGCGGCTACCGCCTGCCCTGCTCCCTTTCCCCGTTTTCCATTCCTTGCGCACCGGGCGCGCCGGGGGCGGACCTGTTCGGGTTCAGCAGTGTGGCATCCAGCTTTTTCATGAACTCAAGCAGTTCCGACTCGCGCAGTGTCCACTGCTTCCACCCGCCTTCTTCACGCATGTTGGGTGCGGAACCGCCTCCTGCAACACCTGTTGCCGATGCGTTGACCGCCGCGGTGGAGTTGGTTGCCGAAGCTGCCGGGGCTGTCTGTCTGCGCCCGGATTGGTCCTGCCGCTCCCTTGCTTCACGGGTTGCGTTCGTCATTTCCGGAATCCGGGGAGTGTCCTGCGTATTCAGGATGATGGGCAAACCATCCTTGCCGCTTCCCACGACCACAACCTTGGCATTATCCGACGTGGCGAGCTTATGCGTTGCCTGTATGCCTTCATAGCGCAGGTAGTTCTCGGTCATGTTTTCGTTGACCAGAGACTGGTAGAAACGGATGCCCTGCCCTTCAATGGCCTTGCGTTTTGCTTCTTCACGCTCTTCGAGCAGGATATAGTAATAGCGCAGATACTTCTGTTCGGCCACCAGCTTGTCCACAATGGCGTCTCTGAGCACTTCCGGCAGGCTGATTTTCTTAACCACAAACCCGTGCACGATTAGAGGCAGGCGGCCCAGTTCCTCCACCGCATCCACGAGCATTTTATCCTGCAGTTCCTGCCGGGCCGTGGAGTACAGCGCATCGGGCCTGTAGCTGCCTATGGTCTGGCGCACCGCCGATGTCATGATGGGAAGAATGACCTTGCGCTTGTACTCCGGTCCGATCTGCTGATGCAGCACGGGCAGTCTGTCGCGGATGATCTGGTAACGCAGCGAAACATGTACCTTGACCGTCAGACCGTCCAGTGTGAGCACTTCCACTTCCTGCGTTTCTTCCTGAATGCGCACGTCGTACACATACAGGATGTCCCACGGCGGAATGAAGTGCACCCCTTCCTCGTACGTCCTGTCCATTCTGGTTCCGCCGAACAGGCGGGAATAGTACACGCCCAGTTCGCCCGGCCGGATGCTTATCACGATATCCGGCCAGAAGAAGACAAAAAACAGCACGAGGAGCAGGCCCGTGGATACGAGGAACATCCGGTACCGCCTCAGCAGATTGCGTATCTTGATATACAGCGTTTTCATCATCACTCGGACCGATATTGTTGATGGGTGTACTGAGCCGCGCCGCGCCAGAATCTGTCCAGCGTATAATCCACGCACTGACGCTCGAAGAGGATGCAACGTTCCCTGTCATTCTGCGTCTGCCCCGTGCACAGGTTGTACATGACGGGGCACAGGTTGATATTTACCACAAACCACCCGAGATCAGGACGCGAGCGCACCTTTTCCCGTGCCTGGCTGACCAGTTCTTTCACATAGGCATTGTTGCAGACGCGCAGACGGGGGGTATAGTCGGCATATTCCGCATAGCATTCCAGCCGCTGGCGGATAATGGCATCGTTTTCCCGTGCGTTTACTTCCGATGCGCGCGTTCTGTTCACATTTTCATACAGTTCGCGCACTTCCTGAATACTGGTACGCTGTTCCAGCTTGCGGGCCTGCGCAGGCACAGCCATCAGACTGCAAAGAAGGCAGGCCGCCAGAAAACTGGCCCAAAAGCTCTTAAGAGAGCTGACCGGGAAGCTGCGCGGATAGCTGATCGGACAACTGGCCGGCGTTGCGCTGCGAAGCACTACCCCTCTCATACCGTTGCCTCCTGCTGTCCGTTCTCCGCAAATGTTCCGTCACGCATGCACAGCACCCGGTCCGCCACATGGAAGAAGCGGTCGTCGTGCGAGATGGCAAGAATGGTCGCCCCCTGCCCGCGCAGTTCCGGCAGAAACTCCTCATAGAAGAAGCGCCTGAATTCCGGGTCGAAGTCCGCCGCAACCTCGTCCAGCAGGTAGACGTCCCTGTCCTCCAGCATGGCGCAGACAAGGGCGAGCCGCTTGCGCTGCCCGGCGGAGAGGTCCAGCGTGGAGAACATACCGTCCTCTGTGATGCGCACCTTGGTATCCAGACGCATCTTTTCCAGCATCTTCTGTGTGCGGCGGGCAGAGGCGTCCACTCCCAGCGGACGACTGAAAAGATGGAAGTCCGCAGGCAGCACGGCAAAAAGGTTGCGGTAAGACTCCATGCCCACGTCTTCCACAGGCATGCCGTTCAGGATGAGCTCGCCCGACTGCGGCTGATACAGCCCCGCCAGCACATTCATGAAGGTGGACTTTCCCGAACCGTTGCCCCCGCGGATAAAAACCATCTCTCCGCGCCGCAGGGAAAACTCGGGCACATGCACCCCGAATTGACGCGCCCCGTGCCGGTCCACATACTCGAACCGCACATCGCGCAGGAGCAGAGATTCAAAGGCGGGTACCTTGGGGTCCGAATGTTGCCAGCGGGCCGCCACGCCTTCCCGTTCAAAGGGTTCGGTCACTGCATCCAGATGGCGTTCCATGGCCGTGAGTTCGTGCAGGCTCATTTCCACCTTGCCCATCAGCGGCACAAACCCCACCAGACTGAGCAGGGGGCTTAGGCAGAACATGGTCAGCACCAGCAGGGTGGAGGTGGATTCGGCATCCAACCCCAGAAAACCCGGCATGAGAAACAGGATGAGCCCCAGAATGAGCAGGTTGAACATGGCAAAGAAGGAGATGCCCAGTGCGTGCCTGCGTTCCATGGCCTCACGGGCCACAGATGCTTTGCTGAGCCCCTGCAGTATCTGCCCGCCGAACAGGTCTGTGGTCTTGGGCTTATGCAGCTTCAGTTGCAGCAGGCCGTCATGCAGGTCGCGCAGGCCGGATGAAAATTCAAGGTCTGCCCTGCGCGCAGGTTCCATAAGCGCCTGCACGCTGCCCACCAGCCGCAGGAAAATGCCCAGCCCCAGCCCCATAAGCAGCAGCACGCCCACAGTGCCCACGAACGAGACCGTGAACATCTTGAAAATGGCCACGAAAATCATCACGGTGTTGGCTGCGGAAGCCATGAGCATACGCGCCGCTTCCACCACCATTTCCCGCCCGTCCAGCAGCACGGACTGCACCTGTCCCCTGTCCAGCCGCGCATATTCCAGCAGCGATATGCCGCGCAGCTTGGTGGCAATGCGCATGCGCCATTCCATGATGCCGCGCAGAGCTATGAGGGCCGATTGCCCGGTTATGTAGCGGAAAAGGTAATAGAACAGCCCGAGGCACAGAAGAAACGCCGCAAAGGTGTGGAACTTTATGCCTTCATCGGAAGACAGCTGCTCCAACCCCTGCAGCACGGTAAAGACGCAAAGCCCCTGCATGATGCCCGCGCCAAGGCAGGCAGCCACGAGCCGTCTTCCTTCCGCACCGGCGTGTTCGCGGAGCAGCGTGAGAAAATACGATTGTTTCAGTTGCAGCATGAGTCCCAACAGCCCCCGTTCCCGGAAGTCGCGATTGCAATGTTCATGGCCGGAAACCCCGGCCCCCGGGCAGGAAGTCCGGCACGCTCCACGAAAGCGTCATAGTGCCCTTCCTTGCTGTAAAATACAACTGGCGGAGTGCCGATTTGCACAAAAGTCCGCCATGTTACCAAAATCAAGGTTCCTGCGGAACGTGCATCAGCCGCCCCTCTGCCATCGCCGCCCGCATGACCGCCCCCTGCGGCACAAGCGCCATTTCCGCCACGGGGCGTTCCGGCGATTCCATGACAGTGCGCAGCAATCCGCACCATTGTTCCGCAAGCTGTTCTACCTGCTTCCGGGCATGAGCGGACGAATCATACCGGAACCGGAACCGCACGATGCCGTCCGTCTCTGCACAGATGCTCAGGCCGTGCAGCGCCCCTGCGTGCATCCGCACAGATTCCAGCCGCAGTCCGCCGGAAACGGCAAGAGACGGGGTTGCACCGAATTGCACCACATGGTCCGGTCCGGAGCCGACGGCAAGGTCTTCCCCCGCTTCGGCGGGCAGCGGCATATGGGCAAAGGGCGAACGCTCCTTCATATCCCGCGCCACGGTCTGCGCCAAGGCGGACAAGGTGGAGTGCGGCAGCACCCGCAGCCGCAGGGGCAGTGGCTGCCCGAACATGCCCACGACCTGCTCCGGTACCTGCTGAACCTGAGGCAACGCCGTGGTCGTGGAGGCGAAAAGGACATCCCCGCGACCGGAGGCGGCAGCAAGGAACAAGCCCCACGCGGCGCAAAGAAGTGCTTCTGCCGGTACTCCCCATCGGGCGGCCAGCATGGAAAAGGTTGCTGAATCCCCCTGCGGAAGCTCCGCCGTGAACTCCTTTGTGTCTCCGGTACTGTTTCCGGTAACGGCTGCGGCAACGGCTTCTGCCGTTTCCCCGCTGCGGGGCAGCAGCGGAACATAGCCCTGCGTCCCGGCAAGATATCGGTGCCAGAATGCCTGCGTATCATCACCGTTCTGCACCTGCAGCCCAGACAACGCTCCGGCAAGACTCACCGTACACGGCAACACTGCTGGCTCGTTGTGCAAACGGGCATGGTAGAGCGCGCACAGGTCGTGCAGCAGAATACTCACGCTCCGTTCTTCCAGAAACAGGCGGGGGAACGTCCATGCCATGGTGCAGCAATCATCGCCATGCCGCATGAAAAGAACACGCATGAGAGGACCGGAAGGACGGAAGGACCGCCCCCGCTCAAAACCGAGCAGAGCCTGCAATTCCGCTTCCTGCGCCTCCGGTTCCAGACCCGAACCGTCGGACACGGTCACCGCGTGCGCCGCTTCGGGCATCAGGCGCTGCATAACGCCGCCCGCCCCGTTCTGCACAAAGACTGTTCTTAAAAATTCATGCCGCTGCACCACCTGCCGCCAGACTTCAGGCAGCAGAGCCGCGCACCGGCTTGCGCGCAGACGGAAGGAAAACTGAACGGTTCCGGCAGTCGTTTCGCCTGCAGCAGCCTGCCCCGCGTTGTTCAGACTTTCGACCAGAGCCGCCTGCAGGGGAAGCACGGGCAGAGCTTCCTGCATGGGGAGCACGGGCAGAGCTTCCTGCCCTGGCGCATGAACCGGAAAAACACCGGATGCGGATGCGGAGCGGGCCATCTCGCCAAGATTATCTTTCCAGCGGTCCAGCATTCCGCTCATCCAGTCCGCATCCAGCAGACCGCCGGGGAACTGCGCCATAATGTGCAGCGTTCCTTCCAGAATTACCAGCGACAGATTCACCGGATCTGAATACCGGGTAGATACCATGTCCGTGAGCAGGTCCGGATTATGTCTGGAAGGTCCGAACCCGTCCCGGCGCGAGAAGGTTTCCCTTCCGTGATAGTTGAAACTGATACTTGCCGCAGGTTTTTCCAGACGTTTCCGGGCATGGCACAACATGCAGAAACCGGTACCGCCATCCGGAACCTGCCGCATATGTTCCAGCAGGTTACCTGCAAGTGTCTGCAACGGAGAATGGGCATCCAGCGGCAGCCGGAAGGGATACGCCGCCGTAAACCAGCCCACCGTGCGGGTTACGTCCAGCGTGGAGTATGAAACCTGCCGCCCGTGCCCTTCAAAGGTAAGCAACACCGCATCGCCTTCCAGCACGGGGGCAAGACTGCGTGCGAGGGTGGCAAGCAGAATGGAGCGCATATCCAGACCGTTACCCACCGCAAGGGCTTCCAGCCTGTCCACCACGTCCGGGGGTACCGTTGCTTCCTGTACAGTCCACTGCTCGTCCTGCGCCACGGCAAGGGGAAGTTGCGCAATCCTGCCGGACACCATATTCCGCCAGAATTCCAGCTCCTCTTCCATAGCCCCGGACTCTGCATGCCTGTGCAGACCGCGCAGCCACTGGTCAAATCCAGCAGCACCGGACACCAGTGCCCCGGGTCCGCGCCGGTACGCCGTTTCCAGATCATCGCAGAGCACACGCCACGACACCATATCCACACTGGTATGCGCACTTACCACAAGCAGCATGACCGCCTGCGGGGTACTGAACAGGCAGGCTCCCACGTTGTAGCCTTTGCATGGGTCTATCCACTCACGGATGGACCTGCCCTCCCGCAGGGCTGTCTCCGCCACGTCCTCATCGGCGCAGGAGACCCGCTTCCAGTAGACGCGGGGGCTGCCCAGCAGCTCAAACGCCGCCCCGTCATTCAGCCGCAGCCTGAACCGGAACGCCGGGTGATGCCGCACCACGGCCCGGAAGGCCGTTTCCAGCCTGTCCTCGTCCACGGATTCCTGGTCACGCCGTACTTCCACCATGAGAGATTGTACGAACTTGCGCAGAAAATCCGTTTGCTCAGGAATGAAGATGTGGGCCACAGGACTCACCGGAACCGGCCATGCATCCGGCGGAATTTCCGGCGTTTCCTCTGCCTCGCGACATGCTTGTGCCGCCTCTGCCACTGTGGGGAAACGGAAAAGTTGGGCTGGAGAAAGGGGAATGCCGTGCTTGCGCAATTCTCCGCACAGACTGATGGCTTTTATGGAATCGCCGCCGGCGGAAAAAAAGTTATCCTGCTCACGCAGATCGGGTTTGCACAAGGCTGTGCGCCATACTGCCAGCATGGTACGGCGCAGTTCTTCCGTACCGGCCGGAGATGCGGCGGACGATGCCTGAGCGGAGGCACCGCAAGTACCCGCCTCCCCTGCTCCGGCAGAAGATGCATCGGAAGCGTCTTCCCCGTTCAGCACAGACTGACCGTATACGCCCTCGACAATCATGGCCCGCAACGATTCCAGCATGGATTTTGCCGTCGAGCGGCTGTAGAGATCGGAATCGTATTCAAGCACAAGCATCAGTCCGCCATCGGGCAGTATGGCGGGCATAAATGTCAGGTCGAACTTGGCAAGGCCGGAATAGAGAGAAATAAACCTGCCCTTGCCCACCGACACCGAAATTTCGTTAAGCGGATCGTCCGCAAACTCCTCCACTCCTTCCTGTGCCAAATTCCGGGCGGGCTTAAGATCGGGTTGCTGAACGGATTGTGGCAAGGGGGTATGCGCAGATTGCCGGGCCGGACAATCAGACATGCCGGCAGCAGCACTTTCATCGCCGTCATCGTCATGTTCACCGCCATGGGCAACTCCCTGTGCGGGCACGGCCAAGGAAAGCTGCGGCGTGGTAACCATGACATCGTACAGCGCTCCCCTCGCCGGGTCGCGCACAACGCCCAAATCGCCGTACAGCCGCACGGGCGGATACATGCAATGTTCCATAGCTCCAGCCACTGCCTGTATGGACGAATCGAGCACGGTGGCAAACCCCTCCTGCGCCCGGACAGGCACCGCCAAAGGCTGCGGCACAATGAAGTTGCCCACAACCTGCCCGAAAGGCCCGGTATGCCGCACAGAAACGGGTATGCCCATGACTATGGAGTCGCCGTCCGCGCGGCTGCGCAGCAGCATGGCCACACAGGCAACGATGCGCATGAACAGAGAACCGGGCAATGAATCGCGCCGGCAGAAATCCGAAACCTGCGCTGCGGAAAGGGTTATTTTGCACATATCGCCCCTTCCTCTCCGGAAGGCCGGGCGTTCATACCCTGTGGTGATATCGGCCCGCGGCAGGCTGCGGGACAGTATGTCCAGCCAGTACCTGCGGTCTGTCTGCATGGCCTGTGAAGCCAGATAGCGCTGCTCCGCGCGGACAAAATCCTGATACTGCACCTCTACGGCAGGCAGCGGGTCCCCTTCCATGCAGGCCAGCAATTCCTGCCCGACAATGCCCACGGACTGCCCGTCACCCACGATGTGATGCAGGCTCACCGCAAGCCATACCCTGCCGGAGAGCCGGATGAGCAGCCCCCGCAGGGGCGGCGGCTGGGTTATATCCAGCGGCATGCGCAAAAGCTCCACGCACAGGTCCTGTGCGTCCTCATCCGGTGTAGGGCTTTCGCGCAGGTCACGCAGGTCGGGCGTGAAGGGAACGTGCGGATAAATGGTCTGCATGGGGGTGCCGTCCACCATGCTGAACGAGGTGCGCAGGCTTTCATGCCGGTCCATGATCATACTGAAGGCTGCACACAGACGTTCTTCAAGAGCCTGTTCCGCTCCGGGGGCGCAGGAAAATTCCACAACAACGGGCATGTTGCTGCTGGCGGCGGAAGGCTCCGACTGATGCAATATCCAGAACTGCCGCTGCGAAAGGGACATGGGCAGCACAAGCCCCGGCGGCATTTCAGGCGTGGCGCTCTCCGCTGCGGGCTGCCATGCGGGGATTTCGCTCTTATGAGCCGCAGCTTCCGGTTCCTGCGCCGGGGCAGCTTGGCTGGAGCAGCCGCTCGGGACTGAACAATCAGCACCCGTGGCGGCAGCCTGTGCAGCCAGTGCTGCATAGTCTATCTTGCCGGAACGGTTGAGCGGCAGCCGTTGCAACTGCGTCCACCCTGAAGGCACCATATAGTCAGGCAGCGTGCGCAGCAGCCACTGCCGCAGCACCTCAGGCGAAGGCTGCGCCATCTCTCCCCGCATGACCAAAAAGCCGTGCAGGGCCGTGCTCCCGCCCATCTCATCCGGCAGACGATGGGCCGCCACGGCGCATTGCAGCACATCGGGCAGTTCATCCAGCGCGCATTCCACCTCACCGGGATCTATGCGGAAACCGCGCACCTTCACTTCCCTGCCTATGCGCCCCAGATATTCCAGTTCACCTGCGGCATTCCAGCGGACCAGATCGCCTGTTCTGTATATACGCCGGTTCTGCAAGGCCGGGCACAGAACAAAACTGGCGGCGTTCAGGTCCGGCCTGTTCACATACCCCATGGCGAGGCTGCGCCCGCTGAGACAGAGTTCTCCCGGCTGTCCGGGCGGCACAGGGGCAAGATCCGGCCCCAGTACGTGCGCTCCCATGTTGGGTAAAGGTTTTCCCATGGGCAGGGGAGCCCGTCCGGCGCAGGTTTCCCCTTTTGCGCCGCTGTTCCCACAATTCCCGTTGTCCCCGTTGTTCCTGCTGTCCCTGCCGTTCCCGCAGCCGTGGCCGTTTCCACCGCTGTTGTCCGTTCCGCCATTTTCTTCCGCCGCAGCTGCGCCGTGCGGGATAATACGCGTCATGGTGGCACACACGGCGTTCTCCGTGGGCCCGTAGGCATTGTAATACGCAAGACGGGAAGCGTAATGCAGCGCATCTTCCCTGACAGGTGCTTCTCCTGCCGTGAGCAGGAACCGCAGGGAGGGAAAATCGCGCCGCTGGAACAGACGCAGATAGGCCGGAGGCAAAGTAGCTCCGGTAAGGCCGTGAGATTCTACAAACGCGGCAAAAGATTCGGTATCATCAATAATATCGCGCGAAACAGGGTACAGACTGGCTCCCGCCCCCAGCGCCATGAACATTTCGGAAAGCGAGGCATCGAACGACGGCAGTGCGAAGGCCAGCAGGCGGTCTGCGGGGGTTATGCCCAGCACGGCAATCTGCCCGCAGATCATGTTGACAAATGCACCGTGGGAAACGGCGACTCCCTTGGGGATGCCCGTGGAACCGGAAGTAAAGATGATGTAGGCGCAGGCGGCGGAATCTGCCGCGCGCTGCACGGCATGGTCCGGGCAGAGTAATGCTGCGTCCATATCCAGATGCGCACAGCCTGACCGGTGGGATGGCTTATCCGGGCCCTGCAGCAGACAATCCGGCACCGGACGGGTGCGGCGATCTGCGCCTGTGCGTGCATCAAACAGCACGCGCACACGCGCGTCTTCCATCATTTTCCGTAGTCGCGGGGCAGGCAGCGATGCATCCAGCGGCAGATAGACGGCTCCGGCCTTCCATATGCCCAGCGCCACAACAGCCAGATGGGGATTTCTGCCCGTAAGCACCCCCACAACACGGTCAGGGACCGTCAGGTCCGGCATGTTCTGCGTTCCGGCAGAGGTTGTACTCCCCGTGCCGTTGCCATTGCCATTGCCGTTTGCGGAGTGAGGCGACACCTGCAGGGCGTGCCCGGCTGACGCTTTTGGGATGCCGTTTCCGTTCACGCCGCCCAGAATATGCAGCAAGGCGTGCGCCACACGGTTGGACGTCGCATCCAGATCCGCGTAGGAAAGCAGCACACCGTCGGCAAGCAGGGCGGGAGCGTGGGGTGCCATGCGCACCTGACGTGCAAAGAACGCGGGAATACCGCCGTGCGGCACAGGCCTTACAGGACCGTACTCCCATTCGCTGAGCTGCGCCCGTTCTTCCGGCGTGAGCGCCTCGCCGCCCGCACACCTGCAGTCAGCACCAGTCTCAGCCGCCTGCACGGCGGCAAGCTCCGCCTCCCGTTCAGGGGGGAGCGGCAACGATCGGTTCTGCGTCATTCGGATTCCGATTCCTGCCCTGAAGTCCACCTGATTTTCATTGGAAATGCCGATTCCGCATGCCCCGCCAGCCGGTTTATACCGGATATGCGGCTCCGCACCCTCAGCAGCATAGGCCCAAGGAACCGTGACAGCCCTCCGCCACACCGGACGAACACGCAATGACAACGGCAACCTGCCGCCACCCCTGCGGGGCATGAAGCCCTGTTCGGCTCAGGTGAGCAGACTCCTGCATCCGGCAGGCACTGCCGTGATTCACGGCAACATACCCCCCCGGCCCTTCTGTCATGGTAAAGCGACGCAGCATGGAAGCCCCGCAGCGGCTTAGCACCGCACGGTATCACGCCCCCATTCACCTCTTGTCCGTGACTATCTCTGACCGATGCCCGCCTGTTGCCCGCCTGTTGCCCGCCTGTTGCCCGCCTGTATCCCTGCTTATGTCCTACTGTTGCCCTACTGTTGTTCAGTCGATTTGCGCTCCATGTCCATGTACGTGCATCGTGCGTCCATTGCATGGACAGCCCGAGTCCCGCGCATCGCGCTGAGTATGGCCGTTCAGGTCCGGAAGACCCGATCCGCCACACTCAGCGCGTACACGTACTGACGTTGAACCAGATGCCGTGTGCCTTCACAGCACATACAGGCACATAATGACTCAAAAGGGCGCTACAAGAGTGCAACAGGTACATAACAGGGCCGCAACCACAGAGTGTGTCGCGCACGGACATGGTTATGCCGGAGACTGCGCTTCCTCAGCTGCCGGAGCGGCCGCCTCGGCGGACTCATCCTTTTTCTTGGGATTCATCTTGGACACCAGAGCCTTGCCTTCTTCCATCTTGGTCTTGAAATAGGACTTGGCTTCATCGGTATCAAAGTTGACCAGATTGCCCCCCTTCTTGAAATGCCGGTCGAATACCCAGCCCAGCGCATAGGTGGTGGCGCCGCCCGTGATGCTCAGGGTAGCCGCACCTGCCGTGGTGCCGATGACCGGAATGCACTTGAACAGGGAAGCGAGCATAGGCACTGCCGCCACGGTGACAACGCTGCCGCACAGGGAAGAAATGATGGATTTGACCCGTTCTTTCTTGAACTCCACGCCATATGCCTTGGAAAGGGCATAGACCATTTCCAGTTGAATGGCGGTGAGACCGGCCAGATCAACCAGAGGCACCGGAACAAAGCCCAGCCCCACAGCTGCATAGACACGCTTGCGGATAATGGCATCCACCTCGTGTTCGCAGGGCATAACCTTTGCCGCTTCTTCAGCGGTGTTCTCCATCGGTTCACCCGCTACGGGCTGTTCTGCCGCCTCGTTTGTCACATCGGGATTCTTCTTCGCCATCTCAAAGCCCCTTTTGGTTTAGTTGCACATTTCGGTCTTGCGACCCGCTTACTGTGACACCGTTGCATTCCGGACTGCCGCAAGGCTTGAATCGAAAATTTCGTCAGCAGAGATGAGGAGCACCAGAGGAACATTAATCTTCAACGCGCTTGCGGTATCCAGATTCAACGTAATCTTGGGCCGGTACCGGTATTCAGAAGGCGTAAAGCCTTCCGGCATCAGCCCCAGCAACCCGGCTATGCGGGCTGCATAAAATTCTGCCAGCGGAACATAGTCCAGCGTGGAAAGCCCCATCAGCACTCCGCGGCGCACATGCACTGTTCCATCCCGTGCAAAGGTGCGGATACCCTTGCCGTGCAGGCTGTCCAGCATGGGCTGCGGATTTGCCTGCGTCCAGTCAAAGCAGTTCAGAGCGGAAATATAGAAGGCGTCCACTCCCTGGCTGATCAGGTTCCGCACTCCTTCGGCACAGGATTCCGGGCTTTCCTCCCTGTCCAGACGGTCATATTCCACAAGCTCGAATCCCCTCTCGCGCGCGACTTCGCGCGCCTCCGGCACGTTGGAGTACCAGAGCCCCTCCGGCGTATCACTGTACATGATACCCAGACGGGAAAAAGGCAGTGCCTCGTGGAACAATACGAAAACCCTGTGCCATTTGTCCGGCGTGTGCTGGATGATCAGGTTGGGCGCACCAAGCCCTGTATCCCGGTCTATGAACCCTGCGCGCACCGGGTCCGCCACATCTATGGCCACTATGGAGGTTCTGCCGTTATTTTTGGCCAGCAGGGCCTTGGTTGCTTCCGTCCCCATGCTTATGATGGCATCCACCGAAGGGTCTGCCATAAGCCGTTCGGCCTCCGCCAGATACACGCCCGGATCCGCTCCCCATCCGGGGCTGCTATGCAGATGCGGGGGCAGATGCACCTTGTTCCGCACGCCCATGCGCTCCAGCGCGGCAAGCACCTCCGTGTACAGAAGCTCAAATTCCCAATAAGGCCCGGCCTCAAAATACGCTACAGTGCCTGCAGAAGCAGAAGCGTCCTGCGCATCGTCCTCTGCCGCACGGACGCTGTGCAAACCTGAAACAGCCAAGATGCAGCAGCAGACCAGTAGCGATACGGCCATATGGCGCATTGCTGCCGCCCCGGCCGACGAATGCGCACAGACACGACTGCTTCTGCCGCCCGGAACACGGCCCGGCATACAACTGAAAGTCCGATCAAGAATAACCATACACAATGGGCGCATTAGCATCACGGTCCGCTTCTCAGGTTCAGTTCAGGCCCAGCTCAGATTCAGTTCAGCCTCAGTAAAACAAGTATATGCTCACTATACAGCAGGGTGGTACTTTCTATCAGAAGATACTCGCCACCGTCCAGTATTCCCTTACAGGGCCTACAGAAAAGGATTTCCGCCGCACTCCCGGAACAGCCACCATTCCGCCCGCCCGTTACCGCCAATGCCAGCGCTGCAAACTGATGCGCTCATCTCCGGTTCATCTCGCAGGGTCTGCAGGAACTGAATACCCCTTTGCTCGCAGGTATCACACCCCCTGCCCCTGCGCCGTTATTATTCCCCGGTCTTTCCGGTCCTGTGGCTGCTCCATGCCGTTTCCGCGTCCGCACGGCGTCCTCCGCAGCCCGCGCCCATGAAAACGCCGGGAACCCGCATGCTCCGTTACGATTCCTGCGGTACACCCTTTGTGCAGACACCCGGGCCTTCATACCCGGATTCTCCCGACCCGGAGACCAGAATATACAGCGCCGGAATAATCACCAATGCCATGACCGTGGACGCCGAAAGCCCGAACACGATGGCAAGGCACAGCGGCTTCCATGTGGGGTCTGCTATGGCAAGGGGCAGCAAACCCACCACAGTGGTAAGGCTGGTGCTTATGATGGGCCGCAACCTGTCAGCCGCCCCGTGCGCTGCGGCATCGACCGCACCGCACCCGTTTCTGCGGTATTCGTTCATGGTTTCCACCATGACAATGGCGTTATTAACCACAATACCGGCAAGGGAGATGATGCCTATGAGTGCCGGAAACGAAAGCGGGATACCGAGGAAATAAAAGCCCGTAAACGTGCCGGAAAGCGCCATGGGCACTGTGAACATGATGATGAACGGCTGTCGGAACGACCCGAAGAGCAAAGCCATAACCGCAAACACCATGAACAGAGCCATGCACAGCACGGCAGGCACTGCGCTGTAGACCTCGCCGCTGCTCTCCGCCTCTCCGCCGAAGGAAACTGTGTAGCCTTCCGGCCACGCACCTCTGGCCTGCGCAAGTTTTGCGGAAAGGGGTTTCAGCACGTCACCTGCGGTCACCCCTTCTGTTTTTGCCTTCACCGTTACGGTTCTGAACCCGTTGCGGTGCGGAATGACCTGCTGCGAGGGGGCCAGTGTAATCTGCGCCAGCGAAGCCAGCGGCACAGAGTTTCCTCTGGCATCGTTCACGCGCAGGAAATACAGTTCCTCTATGCGCCTCGGGCCGCCCATGCCGCCTTCCCGGCTGGGCCACAGGCTGCCCATGCGCATGTCCAGATCATCCTGCGTGCCGGACATCTTGAGCTTGCCCACCACGTCGTTTTCCAGCGCAAGACGCATCTGCGAAACCACCTCGCTTTCGGTGAGTCCGTGGAAGTCCAGCGCCTCCCTGTTGGGTGCAACGCGCACGGCAAGGTCAGCCGGCCCGATGGTATCGCGAATATCGGTTGTTCCGGGAATCTGGGCAATCATGGCCTGCACTTCGAGAGAAAGACGGCGCAGCACCGTTTCATCGTCACCCGTTATGACCACCTGAACCGGGTCATCGTTGGAAGAACCGCCCGTCTGCGGTGTAAGGTACAGGCGGGTTCCCGGCCACGCCGCCAGCGAAGCGTCCAGCCCCGCGCGAAGCTCGTCCATGTATTCAAAGGCCATCCTGTCACGCTCTTCCTCCGGGATAAACCGGGCGGAAAACCCTATGAGATGTGATGCCTGACTCACCCCGAGCGAATCTTCCTGCGAGACGGTGGAGAACGGGCTCTTTTTGCCCACGTACTTGGTCACGCTCTCAAACTGGGGAAAAACGCGCAGCATCTCGCCCGCAGCGTCCGCCACCCTCTGCGCCTCGTCCAGTTCCGTTCCCGGAGCCAGCTCTATGAGAATGCCCAGATCGCGTCCGTCACTCTTGGGATACATTTCCGAAGGCAGTGTTCCTGCCATGCGCAGACTGAGCATGAACAGCAGCACGGCGTTCACGGTCCAGAACAGAGCCACCTTGCGGCTGCACAGAACGTTACGGTGCATCCAGCCCCGCAACCTGCCTGTCACTCGGTCTGTCAAAGCATCTATGGCGGTGCTGGAGGGCGTCCCGCGGGATTTGAGCAAATAGCGTGAAAGCGGAACGCTGCACGCAAACGCGATGCAGAAGCTGAGACCAAGGCACACGATGGTGGTCAGCGGAATGATACGGATAAATTTGCCGTCTGTTCCGCCAATGGCAAACAGGGGTGCAAGCGAAAGAATGGTGGTGAGCTGCCCCGCGAACGCGGGCATAGCAAAGGTGCGCACCGTCTGCCACGCTGCGGCGGCAAAGCTGCGCCCCTTGGTGAATATGCCTTCGTGCATACCTTCCATCACAAGGATGAACACATCCACCATCATGCCCAGCGCAAGCACCATGCCCACAATAACCAGCTGATTCATGGTGTTGCCGAAGGCTGCCAGCAGAGCGACGGTGCCCAGAAAGGTAACGGGCAGCGACAATCCCGCAATGAGCGCCTCGCGCCAGGTGAGCATGAACAGCAAAATGACGGTGACACACAGCATGGACTGCCAGCCGTTGTTCAACGCCGTGGAAAGCTTTTCGTTAATATTTTCGGACTGGTCCGAGGTTATGGCATAGGTCAGCGTGGGCGGCCATCCGGGGGCGTGCACAGCTTGCTCCATAAGGGATTTGGCAGCGGCTATGAGTTCCAGCGTGTCTCTTCCCGAACTCTTCAGCAGTGATATGGCCACCCCGTTGCGGTATTCCCCCCCCTTCCAGCTCATGAAGGTGCGGGTGGTTTCCTGCGCAAGGTCGCGCGAAACGCGGGCCACCTCGTACAGGCGCACCACGCGCCCGCCCGCTATACGTACGATGGGGAGATTTTCCACATCGGGCAGGCGTTCATACCGGCCCGTAAACTTGATGGAATAGGAAAGCACACCCTCCTGCTCCACTCGCCCGAGGGGCATATCCGTGCCGAAGGTCTGCAACTGCCGCTTGACCTGCGAGGAGGATATGCCCAGCGCCTGCAAACGCTCCGGCATGAGCTGGATGCGTACAATCTCATCCCGCTCCCCTGCCAGCGTGACTTCCCGCACCCCGGATATCCGCTCGAACTTTTTCTGCAAAGAAACGGCCATGCGCCCGATGACGGCGGGAGATGCATCGCCGTACAGCATGAAGGTGACAATGGGCGAATCGTTCACGGACATCTCCGTAACCAGCGGCTGTTCCGCTTCCGCGGGCAGGTCGCCCGCCGCCTCGGAAACGGCGGCACGGAGCAGCTGCATGGATTCCCCCAGGTCCGCTTCCGCCTCAAACTCCACGGCAATGGAAGAAAATGACTCACGCGAACCGCTGAGAATGCGCTTTACGCCCTTGAGAGACTTCAGCTTCTTTTCGATTTTGTTGGTAATTTCTTTTTCGATGATGTCCGGCGGCGCGCCCGCCCACTGGGTGGAGACCATGGCCTGCGGAATGGCAAGGTCCGGGTTGGATTCCTTGACCATGCCCGAATAGCCGAGAATACCCCCCAAAATCAGTGAAATGGTAAGCAGAATACTGAAAATGGGCCGCAGCACAAAGAACGAGAAGGCCACTCCGTAGGGGCCGTCCGCCGCATCACGCGCAGGCACGCCCGCTTCTGCCGCACCGGGAGCGATATTCTGCCCGCCTTCATCCTGCTGTCTGCCCGGACCCTCTTCGCGCGGCATGGCTACCTCCCCTCCACCGGCACAACCTGAACGGCGGTGCCGTTCACCAGCAGGTGTCTGCCTTCGGTAATGACAAGCTCACCTTCCCGCACCCCTTCCAGCACTTCCACGTTGGTGATGCCGCTTATCCCCATACGCATCTGCCGCTGCACGGCTTTTCCCGTTGCCGCAGACGCGGAACCGCTTTCCGGCTCGAACACAAACACCGAAGGCCGGCCGTCGGAAAACACCAGTGACTCCATGGAGATAACCAACGCATCATCGCGCTGCTCATCGGCTACCCACGCCGTCACCAGCATGCCGTCCTTAAGGTGTTCCGCACCCTGCACGGTATGCAGCTTAACCTGCACTGTCCGGCTGTCTTCAGAAATGGAAGGTGTAATGGAATATACCTTGCCCGTGGCGTGGGGCGGCCTTTGCTCCGGGGGTATCTGCAACAGGCGTTCGGGCGAAAGCATGGTCTGCCCGAAGAAGAAATAGGCCTGCTGCCCTTCCTGCACACCGTGCGCGGCAAAGGGCGGCAGATCCACCACCACTTCATACTGCGAGGGGTCTATGAGCACCACGGGCGTGGTTTTGCTCATGCGCTCTGCGCTGCTGCGATCCACTGCCTCCGGAGCCACGGAATCGCCCATCCGGATATTCAGATAGGCCACCATGCCGGTAAACGGCGCGAACAGTCCTGTCCGCTCCAGCCCCAGCTTGGCCTTGCGCAGATCTGCGGTGGTGGCGGCGTATTCCGCCTGTGCGGTACGCAGACGCGCCTCTGCGCTGCGCAGTTTGGCGCGGGCGTTTTCAAACACCGCCTGTTTGGATTCCAGTTCCTGCGCGGCAATGGCATCCTGCTTGAGCAGCGCACGTGACCGCTCCAGATCAAGCCTGGCAAGCTGCAGGTCGGTCTGCGCCTGCGCAATATCAGCCTGTGCGGAGCTTATGCCTTCGGCAGATTTCCTCTGGTAGGCTTCCTGCGAGGTGTAGGTTTCCAGATCGTCACGCGTGTCTATGCGGGCAAGCAGCTGTCCCAGCGTCTCCCCTTCGCCCGGGCCGGAAACGATGCTGCCCTCCCGCAGGGGGCGCCCTTCCTTGTCCGTGCCCAGATGCACCACCTTTCCGGCTTTCTCGAAAAAGAGATATTCGCGGCGTATGGCGTAGGCCTTGCCTTCTCCATACACCCAGTGGCGCAACGTTTCCCTCTGTACCGGCAGGGCTGATACGGCAAGGGGGGGATGCTCGGGAGGCGGAGCCGCACTCTTCTTCTCACCCGTTCCGACCACCAGCATGCCAAGGGCGAGAACAGCCGCCGCTACCGCCAGATACACCAAAGGCCGCGAAGATTTCATGCTTCCCCCTCATGAAAGGACGAAATGCCGTAACAGTTCCGCTTATATCCTACCCATTACAGCATTTTTTCAGATTCAGGAATCCTTTTTTATGTTCACGGGCTCAAATTCCCGCCCGTGAGTGCCGGACCAAAAAAGAATGCCCACCGTGCGCCCGTTCCCGCCCAGGCAATAATAGCCGCACCGGCAGTGCAGGAGGCAACGTGCCGGGCGAACACAGAACAAACGGTGATCATACCCGCGCCAACCAGACGCAGATAAAACAATCTGGCGCGCCGATGCCAAACATCCATACCGGGCGCCATAACGTTCTGCGCGCAGGGAGAATGAATATTTTATAGGCGTTGCACCATTCAGTTTTTGCACGACCCGCCGATAACAAACTTCTGAACGGCCTGTCAGCATGCGCCCATATCCGCACACTATGACAGCATATGCAATTATTCGTTTCCAACCTCTGCGTATTGGTATATTCTGCTCACAGTCTTGCATCCGATTTCTGCAAGAAGGCACCCGGTCAATGCATCAGCCGGAAGATTATTCATACTGTAAGCATGTGCTTACGAAGCCTATGCTGCTTTTCCCGCAAACCCTGCATCAAAACATGCTTTCAGCAGGCCCGGGCAAGCAATTATTCTTCGCCGTCTGCAAAGTGCAGTGACAAACGGCCCATTGCCAGCCCGGAAAGGCAGGAGACGCACACCGCACCATGAAGAACACGGACTACAGACTTCTCTTGCAGCACTCTCCCTTCGGCTACGCCTACCACAGGCTGATTACCGACGAAGCGGGAAAGCCAATTGACTATTTCTTCCTTGAAATCAACCCCGCCTTTGAAAACCTTACAGGACTGGCCGCACAAAACATCATCGGCCGTACTGTTACAGAGGTCATTCCCGGCATTGCCTCGGATACCGTAGACTGGATTGCCTTCCACGGCGAGGTGGCCCTGCATGGCGGTGTGAAAGAATTTGAAATGTACTCCGAGCAGCTGAAACGCTGGTACAAGGGGCAGGTCTTTTCTCCTGAAAAACACCACTTCGCGGTTATCTTTGTAGATATAACCACCGAAGTGGAAAAGACGGCGGAGCTGGAAAATTTCTTTTCCGTCAATCTGGACCTGCTGTGCATTGCAGACACATCCGGTCGTTTTCTCAAGGTAAACAAGGCGTGGGAAACCATACTCGGCTACCCGGTGCATGAAATCCAGCAGAAGAGCTTTCTGGACTTTGTGCATCCGGACGACCTGCAGCCCACCATGGACGCCCTTGCCCGGCTGGAACGGCAGGAAGATGTACCGCAGTTCGTGAACCGTTACCGCTGCCGCGACGGGGCATACCGGATTATCGACTGGCACTCGCGCCCGCACGGCAACCTCATTTACGCGGCGGCGCGCGATGTGACCCGGCAGAAGCTGCTGGAGTCTGAGCTGACGCAAAGCCACGAGCGGTTCCGCAGCCTTGTGGAAAGTTCGCCTTTCGGAATGGTTCTCGCCTCATGCGACGGCACCGTGCTCTTTGTGAACGAAGAGTGCACCCGCATGCTCGGCTACACCCGGGAAGATATTCCCACCATGGATGCGCTGTGGCAGCGCACGCACCCCAAAGAAGAAGACCGCTGCCTTGCACGCCGCCTGTGGCATTCCATGGACAGCAACTCCGCCTCCGCACGGCCCTGCGATTTTCTGCTGACCACCAAGGACGGCAAGAAACGGGATGTGGAGTTCCGCATCAAACCCATTGGCAGCGAAATGCTGGTTATTCTGAACGATGTGACAGAGCGCAAACGCACGGCCGAACTGCTGGTGCAATCGGAAAAAATGCACTCTGTGGGCGGGCTTGTGGCGGGGGTGGCGCACGAAATAAACAACCCTCTCGGCGGCATTCTGCAAGGCGTGCAGAACATCTACCGCCGCCTTTCGCCGGACATGGAAGCAAACCACCAGTCCGCCGCAAGTGCCGGGTGCACGCTGGACAATATCCACGCCTACCTGCGCCTTCGCAAGATAGACAGAATGCTGGAAGGAATTCAGGAATGCGGGCAACGGGCGGCGGACATTGTAACCAGCATGCTCAGCTTCAGCCGCAAAAGCGAAACCGCCTTTGCACCGCAAGCCCTGCCTGCCCTTGCGGAACGGGCCATTAATCTCACCCGCTCGGATTACGACCTGAAGCAGAACTATGACTTCCGCAAGGTGGAAATCATACGCGACTACGCCCCGGACCTGCCTCCTGTGGAATGTTCCGCGACAGAAATAGTGCAGGTACTGTTCAACCTCGTCCGCAACGCCGCGCAGGCCATTGCCAAACAACCGGACCGCAACGGAATCGGCAGGATAACCATCCGCCTGCAGCAGGAAGGCGAATGGGCTCTCATAGTCGTACAGGACAACGGCCCCGGCATGGACAACGAAACCAGGCGCAGGGCCTTTGAACCGTTTTTCACCACCAAGCCCCCCGGAGAAGGCACCGGCCTCGGGTTGCCGGTATCCTTCCTCATCATCAGCCGCAACCACAATGGGGAAATGTTCATAGAATCCGCCCCCGGGCAGGGTACGTCCTTCCACATCCGGCTGCCTGTCAGCCATGCGGCGTCCATGGCAGGCGGGCTGCGGAATACTGAGCAGGCTCTCTGAACGGGCAACGGCGGCTGACTGTTTCCAGCCCCCAAAAAACATGCTGCGCACCCCGCTGTTGCGGAATGCGCAGCACACTCACAAGCTGCTGAAAAGGCTGCTCGCTGCGCCTGTGCACAATGTCAGGCTGTCGGCGACTATCCACCCCGGCCGGGAAACAGCGGGGAACACGCTGTTCGCCCGATGACAGCCTTATCCGGCCGGAAACTACTCTGCCTTGCGGCTTATGTAGAGATTAAAGAGCACCAGAACCGAAGTACCCACGATAAGCAAAAACGAAATAGCGTTTATGACCGGCGTGCTGCCGTCCCGCACCTGCAGATACAGGTTAATGGGCAGCGTGGGTTGCGACCCCACCAGAAACAGGGTGGTGTTAAAGTTCTCAAAGCTCATCAGAAAGGCAACAGCCCCCGCCCCGATGATGGCGGAACGCAGGAACGGCAGAGTGATGTACCGTATCACCTCAAACCTGTTGGCTCCCAGATTCAGGGCCGCTTCCTCCAGCGTTCTGTCAAACTTGCGCAACCGGGCGGAAACCACCAGCGTTACAAAGGTGGTGATGAAGGAAAACTGCCCGAGCACCACCAGCCAGAAACTGGGCCTGAGCCAGCCCACGTCCCAGCCGAACAGGTCTTCCAGCGCAAAGCCCATTGTGTTGGCAGCCAGAAGCTGTGAAATACCCAGAATAACGCCGGGAATGACCAACGGCACAAGCATGAGCATGTACAGCACGCCCTTGAACGGGAACTCCTCCTGCTCAAACAGAAAACTGGCGCAGGTGCCCACCAGCACGCTGAACACGGAAACCCAGAAGGCGGTCTGCACGCTGGTGACCATGGCGCGCAGGTTCTGGCTGTCATGGAACACCCCTACCCTTTCCGGTCCCGGAGAAAGGAACCAGTCCAGACTGAACCCGTACCACGGCAGCGAGGGGAAGTTGGAATCGTTGAACGCCAGAACACAGGTGACCACCAGCGGCGCGAACAGAAACACGAAATACAGAATGACAAAGGTGTGGAACGACCACAGATAGCCCTTTCCGTTATTCAGCGACCGGATCATGACGCCACCTCTCCCAGCTTCTGGCGTGTAAGCTTAAGCCCCGCCCATACAATGCCCGAACTCAGGGCAAGCAGCAAAAAGCCGAAAGCCGATCCCTGATTCCAGTTAAAACTGGCGATGAACTGATTGTATATCTGCTCCGTAAACCACAGGGAATTCTTGCCGCCCATGAGGTTAGGGGTAAGGTAGTTGCCCAGCGAGAGCATGAACACCACGATGCAGCCGGAGGATATGCCCGGTTTGGCATGCGGAATGATAATGGTGCGCCAGATGCACAGCTTGCCCGCGCCAAGGTCGTATGCCGCCTCCACAAGGCTGTCGTCCAGACTCTCCATGACCGAGACAAGGGGCACCACCATGAACAGCATGGAGGTGTAGACAAGCCCCATGATCATGGTGGCATCGTTGTAGAGCATTTCAATGGGCGAATCGATGATGCCCGCTTTCAGCAGAAAGTAATTGATGACGCCTGACTCGCGCAGCAGAATCATCCATCCGTACACCCGCACCAGTTCGCTGACCCAGAATGGCAGCAGCAACAGCACCATCAGTGCGCCGGACAGGCGCGGACGAACCACTTTGGCGATGTAAAACGCCACCGGAAGCCCGATGATAAGCGTGAACAGGGTGGTCACCACCGCATAGGTGGCGGTACGCACAAAGGTGAGCCAGTAGATGGGCTCCTCAAAAAAGGTGCGGTAATTGGCCAGCGTCCAGCCCGGATCGGAAAAGCTGCCGCTGCGAAAACTCATGTACAGCATGTCCAGATGGGGCAGCACGATGAGCAGCAGCAGCCACCCGAGCACGGGGGCAAGGAATATCCAGAACGCAAGCCGGGACTGCTTCATGCCCGTTACCGTCATGCGTCGCCTCCGTCCGTACAGGAAACATCGCCGTCCGCCGCGAAACATATGCCCGATTCAGGGTACCAGCCCACGGTAAACTGCCTGCCGGGTTCCAGCCCGTCAAAGGTCCGGTTCTGGGGCAGCCGGACGAGCAGTTCGTGTCCCTGCTCGGTCACGGTAAGCAGGCGGCTGTTTGCACCGTCAAAAAGAACGGTCCGCAACGTTACGGTAAAGAGGTTCAGTCCCGCTGTTTCCCGCGGCTCTATACGCATGGCCTCGGGGCGCAGGAACAGGTTCACCCGCGTTCCTGCCGGACATCCCTTCATGCCGCGGGCGCGGAACACATAGCCTTCGTCGGTGCGCAGTACCACCAGGCCTTCCTGCACGTCTTCCACCGTACCCGCCCACGTGTTGTTATCGCCCACAAACCGGGCAACAAAGGGGGTGGCGGGCTGGCCGTACAACTCCTGCGGCGTGCCTACCTGTTCAAACGCGCCAAGATTCATCACAGCCACCCGGTCAGACATAACCAATGCCTCCGACTGGTCGTGGGTGATGTAAATGAACGTGGTGCCCACCTTGGCCTGCAGCTTCTTCAGTTCCACCTTCATCTGTTCGCGCAGCTTCAGGTCCAGCGCACCCAGCGGCTCGTCCAGCAGCAGAACGGAAGGTTCCAGCACCAGACAGCGGGCAATGGCCACGCGCTGCTTCTGACCGCCGGAAAGCTGGGTCACGCGCTTATCGGCGTAACCGGGCAGGCCCACACGCTCCAGCATGGCCTCGGTGCGCCTGCGGGCCTCATCATTACCCACTCCCCGGCGCTTGAGCCCGAAGGCAATGTTTTCTGCAACACTCATCATGGGAAAAAGGGCCAGATGCTGAAAGACCAGATTCACCGGCCTTCTGTTGGGCAGAACGCCGGCCATATCTTTGCCGCGTATGGCTATGGTTCCGCTTGTGGGCTCTTCAAACCCGGCCACCATGCGCAGCAGAGTGGTCTTGCCGCAGCCGGAAGGGCCGAGAATGGAGAAGAATGAACCCGTGGGCACATCCAGCGAAATATCGTTTACCGCGATAAAATTCCCAAACCGCTTGGTCAGTGACCGCAAGGACAGATCGTTTGTCATGGCTTCCGTAGGCGTTAAGGAAAAGCACGGGGCGGCATGAGCCGCCCCGTGCGTGGGGTGTAAGAGAGGACGCGCCTACTTGGCGGCCTTGACCTTATCGAGCATCTTGCCTTCCATGGCTTCCAGTTCAACCGGAACAGGCGGATACCACTTGATATTGTCTATAACCGCAGGCGGGAAGGAGCGTTCAAAGTTGGCGCGCACGGACTCGGCCACGAACTCGTTGCCACCGGCAGACGCGGTGGGCGTGTTTTCCTGCGTGGTGAAGTAACCGGCATTTTCAGGACGCAGCATGAAGTTTATCCACTTGTAGGCGGCGTCCACATTCTTTGCCTTGGAAGGAATGGCAAAGGTGTCTATCCAGCCCAGAGCGCCTTCCTTGGGAGCCTTGAAGTCAATGGCGGGATTTTCTGCATGGAGCTTCCAGCCGCCGTTGTCCCACGCCTTGGCCACATGCACTTCGCCGGACCGCATGGATTCCAGCAGGGCATCGCCGTTGGCCCAGTAGTTCTTCACCATGGGCTTGGCTTCGATAAGGGTCTTTTCAATGACATCCAGCATTTCCTGATACTTGGCGGTGTCGCTGTACAGGGCAAAGGGGTCATAGCCAAGGGCAAAGCCCATGGCGATGATGATGGGACGCTTCAGACGGTAGCTCACGCGCCCGAGGTACTGCTTATCCAGCAGGGCCTGCCAGGAATCAACGCCG
>CAYRLL010000021.1:0-4457 GCA_964425115.1 uncultured Desulfovibrio sp.
TGAGGGCGGCAACGTCGTCCGGGGTGTAGCCGTACTTGGCCGCGTAACGGTCAATGCATTCCTTGGTGCCGCCGGTGGCACCGGCGGCGGCGTAGTGGGTGGAGAAGTACTGGCCCACGCAGTCGTTGCCGCACAGGGTCATGAGTTCAGCGGAGCCCCATGCATCGGAACCCATGAAGGGGCCCTTGTAGCCGAGCTGGCGGGCCTGCTTAACGATCAGGGCAACCTGATTGTAGTTGTTAGGTATGAAGATGAAATCGGGGTTGCCGCGGATGATGGTGGAAAGCTGTGCGGAGAAATCCTGGTCCTTGGTGCCGTGGGATTCGAATGCCACAACGCTCTTGGCACCCATCTTGGCTTCCCATTCCTTCTTGAAGATTTCTGCCAGACCCTTGGAGTAGTCGTTGGAAACGTCAAAGATAACGGCTGCGGTCTTCGCGCCGAAGGTCTTTGCGGAGAAGTTTACGGCCACGGGGCCCTGGAAGGGGTCAAGGAAGGCGGCGCGGAACACCCAGGGACGGTCGAAGGTGGCGTCGGGGTTGGTGGACCACGGGGAGATCATCGGGGTTTCGTTGTCGTCGCAGGTGCCGCCGGCAGGAACGGCCTGCTTGGAGGAGTTGGGGCCGACAATGGCTACAACGCGGTCGCGTTCGATGAGCTTGAGGGCAACGTTGACCGCAGATTCGGCCTTGGATTCGTTGTCTTCATACACGAACTCGAGCATGTACTTCTGGCCGCCCACTTCCAGACCGCCTGCGCCGTTGATGTCTTCCTTCAGCATTTCAGCGGCAAACTTGGATGCTTCGCCCACTTTGGGGATGTCGCCCGTAAGGGGGAGGTTGAAGCCGATTTTGATGGTTTCTGCCGCAAGGGCGGGAGCGGCGAAAAGCAGCACGAACAGGGCTGCAAACAGGAATTTCCTCATGGATAGCCTCCTCAACATGGTGAAATGGTCAAAAAAAGTTGTTTCCCAGTGCGGTGTACACTACCCGAAGCAGCGACACTTGCAACCACTTTTTCTCGGATTGCGCTTTTTGTCAATAGCCTATAAAAACAGTATGTTATGAAATAACAATTTTGTATATGAAAAAGTCTTTTTAATTTAGTGTGTTGCGGGTGGTGTTTTTCTGAGATTTCCCCTGAGTGATGAAAGTGGTTGATTGATCAATTATTTGATAACACACTGGATTAATAATTTTTAAACAAAAATGTAATTTAAAAAGGCGCTTGACAGGCTCTTTTTGAGATGTTTGGTGATGTCTTCACGCAGTGTTGTTACAATTGTGTATTTGCGCAGTGAATTCGGAAAAAACGCTGGTTTCCGCATCAAAACAAGTACTGATCGAATATGATGGAAAATGAGGTTGTCCGTTCGGTCCGGGTTGGCTACAAAAGCGTGAGTGAAATGGAGTTTCTGACCTGTGAACAATCCGCGATGCGCTCCGGTATGCCCGGGAGCGACAGGAGTTTTCAGCCATGCTGAACGTGCCCTTTGCCAAGCTCAGTCCCGGCGGTAACACCACCATTCTGCTTACCATGCCTGCGCCGCCCATAGCCGAACGGGCGCGCATGGCCAACGAGGTGATGCACCCGCTGCATCTGGGCGCGGAGCAGGTGGGGTTTGCGGATATGGACGGAGAATTGCCGCGTCTGGAGATGATGGGAGGCGAATTCTGCGGGAATGCCGCCCGTTCCTTTGCCGCGCTGCTGGCCATGGAGGGGCATCCTGCGCTGGTGTACTGTGATGCGCGCGGGGAATGCGAGGGCGAGGTTGCCATTTCAGGCGCGCATACGCCTGTGCAGGTGCGGGTGCGGACCTGCACGGGAAGCGGGGCGGTTAAGACCGCGGGGGGCGGGCATGGTTCACCCGCACCGGGGGGCAGTGTGTGCGGTGGTGCGGACGGGACACAGAGGCGCACTGTGGTGTGTCTGGATGCCTCTGTGCGGCTGACGGTGCCGGAGATGGTGGAGGAATGCCTGCAGGCGGTGGAGCCGGGAATGGATATTGTGCGCCTGCAGGGGATAACCCACGTGATGCTGGACGCACAGGTGCACCGCTTGCCTACGCCTCTGGAACAGGGAGAGGTGTGCGCCGGGCTGCGCAGACGGCTTGGGCTGGAGAACGAAGCGGCAGCGGGGTGCGTGTGGTATGCGCGGCACGGAGACAGTTGGAGGATTGATCCTGTGGTCTGGGTGCGCGGGACCGGTTCCACTCATTATGAGACGGGGTGCGGGTCCGGCACGGTGGCGCTGGGGCTGCTTGTGGCCGGAAGGAGCGGCGAGCCGTTTGTGCGCGATGTGCGCCAGCCGAGCGGGCAGTGCATACGCGCTTCGGTGACGCTGGCCGGGCCGGACAGGTTCGGGCAGGCTTGGATTGGCGGGCCTGTGCGGATGGTGGCGCAGGGCGAGGCGTTTCTGTATTCCGTTTAAGCCGGGCTGGTGCGGGGGACAGGTGGCAGGCCGGAGTGTGGCAGGCCGGAATGCCTGGCTGGCACGGATATGACCGCGTGGTTGGCCTTGTGCCCCGGGGCGGATGCGGGTAGGGTCTGCCGGTCTGTGCCGCCTGCTTATGCCGGGAATGGCCGGGCTGCATCTATTATAGATAGACGGTGGCATGTGAACGGACGGTGGCATTCATGACACGGGTGCCGCAGACATAAATCTTTTCATAAACGTATCGGACAGACACACGCATGGATTTGACCCTTCTTGTAGACCTGTGGGAGTTCCTTTCTGTTGAGCGCCATGTGCCGGGTACGCTTGTGCTCAAGGTGGACCTTGGCATACGGCATCATCCCAAGGCATCCGGCATATCAGGCGCGGCCAGATGGCCCGCCATACGCAAAACCCGCCTGAATATTTTTACCCGTAACCTGACCGTGGAGTATGATACCGGCCTGCTGCCCTACGAACGGCTGCAGGAGTTGCTTGCGTGCCCGGACCGCGACCGGATGCGGGCCATGGCGGAGGAGTTTTCCGTGGCTTGAGCGGGCGCGAAATTATACTGGACAGAGAGATGGTTGCCACGCGACAGTGCAATGCAATGTGCGATGTGAGGTGTGACGTAGTGCACCTGCATATGTGGAAAAGCCTTGCAGCGCGGGCCACTGTACTGCGTTTGGGCGGGGTGGTGAGCGTTTGTATCGTTGTTGCGGTATCACACCGAGGAGGGACGGAGCATGAACGAGAATAACCAGTATTTGACCTTTTCCCTTGCTGAGGAGATTTTCGCTCTGGATATAAGTTCAGTGCGCGAGGTGCTGGAGCTTGCGTCCATAACCCGCATTCCCAGAACGCCGCCCTACATGCGCGGAGTCATCAACCTGCGCGGCCATGCCGTGCCGGTTCTGGAACTGCGCCGCAAGTTCGGTATGCCGCCTGTTTCTGACACCGTGAACACCTGCATCATCATCGTTGAGGTGGAGATGGGTGGGGATACCACCATAATAGGCACGTTGGTGGATTCCGTGCGGGAAGTGTTCGAGATGGGGCAGGATACCATTGAGGCCCCGCCCCGCATGGGCACGGCCATCAAGTCGGACTTTATCAGGGGTATGGGCAGGCAGGGTGAGCATTTTGTCATTATTCTGGATGTGAACAGAATTTTCTCCGCCGAGGAACTGGCCGAAGTTTCCGCCACCGCGCCCGCTCCCGTGGGAACCGCCGCGCCGGAAGAGGTGCGCGCCTGATGTAACGGGGGTATGCCCCCTTGTGACTGCTTTTGCCCTGTTCTGTATTTCCAGCCCCGCGCCGCAAGGTTGCGGGGTTTTGTTTGCCGGTCTTGTCCGGTGCAGGGGAAGTGTGTATCACGGAGTAACTGCCGGACCTATAGGACAGGCATGGCGGCAGGACCGTGCTCGGCTGAACGCAGCGCCGGACCGCCCGCGGGCGGATGTGGGCAAGGAAAGGCGGATACGGGGTATGCAGGAGACGGATGGAGCCTTCATGAAAGACATTTTGGCCGCTGACGTTGAAATGCTCCACGAAACCGAGGTGGAGGCGCTGCGCCGTGAGGTGGAGCGGTTGCGGCTGCGTAACGCCGAGCTGGAAGGGCGGCTGGCAAGGGGATTCCGGCCTGCATCGGTGGTGTGGGGGGCGGTGGAGACGGCGGGCGATATTTTTATGGTGACCGACGATGCCGGGCGGGTGCTCCACGCGAACACGCCGGGCATGCAGATGCTGCTGGGAGAGGAGCCGGAAGGTGGGGCGCTGGAAGAACTCGTTCTTTCCGAAAGGCTGCGCGCCGGACACCCCTGCCGCAAGGTGCTTGAGTTTGCCGTGCGCACAGGAGAGGGGCTGGCCCTTACGGAAGAACAGGGGGACCGTCTGCTGGAATGCCGCGCCATGCCCGCGCAACTGTTTGGCAGCCCGGTTTTTTTTCTGGGGGTGTTTGACATAACGGAGCGCGACCACGCGCGGCATCTGCTCCTGCAGGCGCAGCGGGTGCTGGAGGAGCG
>CAYRLL010000021.1:4557-5806 GCA_964425115.1 uncultured Desulfovibrio sp.
AGGAGCGCACGGTGGCGCTGGCGGAGCTGAACGGCAGGCTGGTGCGCGAGGCAATGGAGCGGCTGGAGGTGCAGAAGAGGCTGGAGGAGAACGAGGCCCGTTTCCGGGGATTGTTCTTTGCCAATCAGGCCATCAAGCTGCTCGTGGATGCGGAAACCAAAGCCGTGGTGGAAGCCAATGACGCAGCCCTGCGTTTTTACGGCTATTCGCGCGAACAGATGCTGAAACTGTCGTTACATGACATTTCGCTTACGCCCCCGCAGGATCTTGCCGAGCGGACCAGCCGGCTTATGAAGGAGGGGACGGCCTTTTTTGAGAGCAAGCACCGGCGTGTGGACGGTACCCTGCTGGACGTGGAGGTCTATGCGGGTACCATACAGGACAAGGGGCGCAGGACGGTCTTTTCCATTGTTCACGACATTTCCGAGCGAAAGGAAGCCGAGCGGCAGGTGGTGGAGCAGCGTAACCATCTGACGGCACTCATGAACGCGCTGGGTGATTCTGCCATGCTGCTGGACATGCGCGGGCGCATAATCACGCTGAATACGGCTGCGGCAAACGCCCTGAACGGCAGCGGGAAAAAGCTGACGGGCCGGGTGCTGTTCAAATGCATGGCGGAAGGTGAAAGCGCGGCGCACCGCCGCATGTTCCGCGAGGTGCTCTCCCGCGGGAAGCCTGTGCGCGATGAACTCGCGCTGGGCGAAAGCGTGTGGGATGTGACTTACTACCCGGTCTTTGACGTGCAGGGGCAGGTAGCCGGGGTGGCTCTGTACAGCAAGGACGTGACCGCGCGCAGGAGGTCGGAGGAGCGGATGCGCTGGCTTTCCGGGCGGGTGCTTTCTGCCCAGGAGGAGGAACGCAAGCGCATAGGCCGCGAACTGCATGACAGTACCGCCCAGACCCTTTCCGGCATAAAGTTCATGGTGGAGGCGGAACTGCGGGCCATGGACCGGAAGGGCGTGCAGTGGGACACCTCGGGAATGCGCAAGGTGGTTTCGTTGCTTCAGGGGGCCATAACCGAATTACGGCGTATCATCATGGATTTGCGGCCCACAGTGCTGGATGATCTGGGGCTGCTTTCCGCCATGCGCTGGCTGCAGGACGAGTTCAGCGTCATGCATCCGGATATGGGGTTCCGGCTGTGGCTTGACCTGGATGAAGCCTGTTTGGACGAGCGTCAGAAGTCGGTGCTTTTCCGTGTGGCGCAGGAGGCTCTTGCCAATGCCGCCCGGCACAGCGGAGCGGACGC
>CAYRLL010000021.1:5906-11249 GCA_964425115.1 uncultured Desulfovibrio sp.
CGCGGAAACGACGATTTTTTTCCGCAAGGAGCATGATGTGCCGGATATGAACGATTTGCCCGAAGAGGCAACGGCGCGACACCGGGGTGATTCTTCCGGGGAGCGTTGTCTGCCTGATGCCAACCCGGTGTGCCAGACCCTGTGCGAGCATGTGGAAGCCATAGAGCATGTGCGGCGCACCATGCCGCAGGACGGGGACGTGGCCGCGCTTGCCGAGCTGTTCAAAGCCCTTGGCGACGGCACAAGGGTGCGGATGCTGCTGGCGCTTGCCGCCCATGAGTTGTGCGTGTGTGATCTTACATCCATCATCGGCATGACGCAGTCTGCGGTTTCGCACCAGTTGCGGTACCTCAGAGCCGTGAAGCTGGTCCGTTACCGCAAGGAAGGCAAAAACGTTTTTTATTCGCTGGACGATGAGCATGTGACCAGCCTGCTGGGGCAGGCGCTGGAACATATCCGCGAAAACCGCTGACGGTATCCGTGACGGGGGATGCGAGAGGGCGCAGGGGAGGAACGCTCACCTGCGTTCTGTTGTGTTCAGTCGTGTTCAGTTGTGTGCAGGCGTGGCCGATTCGGTTTCCGCGTGGTGCGGATGGGGAAACATGTGCTGGGCCATGCCGAGAAACTGCTCCATGGCCCTTTCCTTGAATTCCGCATAGCTCGCGTGCATCTGGGCTTCCTGAAGGGCCGCCTCGTAGCTGGCGAGGATTTTGCGGGGGATGGATTTGCGGAATGCCGTGTACAGACCACCGGATGAGGCCGGCAGGTCTACCAGCCGCACGGAGTCTGTAAGCCCGCGCGTGATAAGGGCACATTCCAGCCAGCAGCGGTCGGGTCCGAACACGGCGTCCACCCTGCCGTTGGCCAGTTTCTGCAGGCTGAGCATGGAGGCATCCGGCCCTGAAGCAAAATCAAAATGCACGGAACTGCCGGTGAAAAAATCCGGAAGCCATGCCTCGCGGGTGTAGCCTATGCGCATGCCTTCCAACTGCGTGACGGAATCTACGCTGTGCAGGGGATGCTCATTGGGCAGCACCAGCGCGCCGTTCATCTTCCAGAAGGGCAGGGCGGGAAAGGCGAAACGCTTTTCCCGTTCCGGCGAGCGGATGAGCATGATCACGGCATCCAGCTGCCGCCGGTCAAAGTCGTACAGCAGGCGGGCGAGCGGGAAGGGACCCACGAATTCCGGATGCACGTTCATGCGTGGCGCGATGTGGTTTATGAAAAAATCCACGGCGGCACCGGACGGCGGGGCTTGCGGATTGCCCGCAGGGGCGGGCAGCACATGGGGGGGCAGCACGGCGTAGCCTATGCGCAGGACGGTTTTTTGCTGCGCTTGCGTTTCCTGCGCCGCAAGGGAAGACACTGAGGGCGGCATGGCGAGGAAGATAAGCACAACACACAGTACGCCAAGGGCCTGAAAAAAGGCGGTCGGAACGGAGCGTGCCGCAGCGAGGCTGCGGGGGGCGTTCGGCGGATTGCGCCGGAGGGGGGAGGGGAAGCCCATGTTGTTCTCTCCGTCTTGACTCGCCTGTGCTCTGGCCCGGTGCTTGAGGGCGGGGCAAATTTGCGGGATGCGTGCAGTCTGGTCAGACCAAAATAGAAAGAGCGGGTTTGCGCGTCAACGGCGTAATTTCTAACGCGTGTGCCTGAGCGAGCTGCTGTTCCGGGGACTGCATAAGAAAACGGGCGGAATTGTTACGTTCCGCCCGTTGGGGCTCTATGCGTGCACCGGAGATGAGGTGGCGCATAGCTGCCTTGTCTGCATCAGTTTTCGGTTGTTTTGAACAGTACCGAGTACTGTCCGTACCCTTGCTGTTCCAGTTCTTCCGCAGGAATGAAGCGCAGTGCCGCAGAGTTCATGCAGTAGCGCAGCCCCGTGGGGGGCGGGCCGTCCGTGAAAACGTGGCCGAGGTGCGAATCGGCGTGACGGCTGCGGACCTCCGTGCGGGTGACGAAGAGCTTTCTGTCTTCGTGCTGCACGATATTATCCGGTTCGAGGGGCTGCCAGAAGCTGGGCCAGCCTGTGCCGGAATCATATTTGTGCGCGGAACTGAAGAGGGGTTCTCCCGAAACCACATCTACATAGATTCCCTGCCGGTGGTTGTCCGCATAGGCATTTCTGAACGGAGGTTCGGTTCCGTCTTCCTGCGTGACGTGAAACTGCATGGGGGTGAGCCTTTGCCGCAGGGTCTGCTCATCCGGCTTGGTAAAGTTTTGCCAAGAGCCCCCCGCTGACGCGTCCCCGGTGGCAGCGAACAGCAGCAAGCCCGCACATGGCAGAAGGGTTCTCAGCAAATTGGTAAAATTCATGGCTTCCTCTCTTTTAGGGAGCTTTTAGGGAGCTGGCAGGGATCTGGTCGCAACCGGGGGAGACCCGCAAGGGCCGGAAAAGAACCTGCTTGCGCGGCATCAGGCATTTTCCGGGCAGGCAGGACTACGCCGCCCCGTCACGTGCGTTAAACTGGTTGGTCAGGGGCGCACGTTCCTGAACGCCGGTAACTTTCGTCCACAGCCAATGAGTAATCATCAGCTTTGCACTGTCAATAATAGTTACTAATAATAGTGCCGTTGTGCCGTTGGGTGACAATGGCTGGTTCTGTGTTATATTCAGGCAAGTGAGGTATTGCCATGCGGGTAGATTCAAATCTCAGTGCGCTGGACGCCTTTGCCATAAGCCAGCAGGTTACGGCCAATAATCTGGCCAATGCCAACACGGATGGATTCAAATCTTCCGATGTGCGGCTGGAAACCGGGCCCGAAGGGCAGGGTGTGGATGTGGCGCAGATACATGTGAACGAGACGCCGGGACCGGTGATGCACTATCCCGATCTTTCCGTGCAGGCAGAGGGTGACCCGGGACTGCGGGACGTGGTGGAGGGTTCCAACACGGACTATGTGCGGGAAACGCTGAACATGATACGGGACGAGAATGCGTATGCCGCAAATGTGAAGTCGATTCAGACGCAGGTGGAACTGCTCGGCAGCTTCATTGACGAGATTGCCTAGGCCTGCCGTGACAGGAAAATACTCTGAGGCCGCGAGAATTCGCGGCCTCTTTTTTGGGATTTAGCATATATCGGTTGACTTTGCGTCATAATCTTGACAGTCATGAATGCATACTGATTGAACCTGACCGCATCCGGCCTTGACCCGGATGCCGGAAGGCATTGCGCACCGGAGGCAAAATGGACCTCAATGTCAGCGGCATAATAGGCCAGTCCACATCCCTTCAGGATGTATTCCGCATTCTCGCCAAGGTTGCCCCCACCGATACCACCGTGCTTGTTACCGGGGAATCCGGCACCGGCAAGGAGCTTCTTGTCCGTGCGCTGCACGGAAACAGCCTGCGCCATAACGCCCCGTTTGTGCCCATAAACTGCGGGGCCATTCCCAAGGAGTTGCTGGAGTCGGAACTCTTCGGGCATGAGAAGGGCGCCTTTACCCACGCCATACGCTCGCGCCCCGGACGGTTTGAACTTGCGGACGGCGGTACCATTTTTCTGGATGAAATAGGGGAGATGGACCTGACGCTGCAGGTGAAGATTCTGCGCGTGCTGCAGGAGAAGGAAATAGAACGCGTGGGCGGCACCTGCGTGAAAAAGGTGGACGTGCGTATCGTGGCTGCCACCAACCGCGATCTGGAAGGCGAGGTGAAGGCGGGGCGGTTCCGTGAGGATTTGTTCTACCGCCTGAACGTTATTCCGCTGCATCTGCCCGCCCTGCGTGAACGGGGGGGAGACATACTGGTCCTTGCCGCGCATTTTCTTGAGAAATTCTGCCAGCGCAGGAGCCGCCCGCTGCTCAACCTTACGGAGGACACACGTAAGGTGCTGAACGCCTACAGGTGGCCCGGCAACGTGCGGGAGCTGGAAAACTTTATGGAGCGCCTGAGCATACTCTGCGACGGCAACGTGGTGCAGCCCGCAGACCTGCCAGCCAAGATTCTGGAAGACGTGGGGGATATCGTCTCTTTGCCGGAACCTACGGCTCCCGCGGCGGCAGTTGTTCAACAGGGTTTTGTGTGGCCGCGCATTGAGCATTTGCGGGAGCACGGCATGGGGCTGAAGGAGTTTCTCGACCTTGCGGAAGAGAAGCTGCTGCTTGAGGCTCTTGAAATGGCTGACGGAGTGAAGAATCAGGCGGCGGAGATTCTGGGCGTGAAGCGCACAACCCTTATTGAAAAGCTCAAAAAGAAAAATCTGGGTGAAATGTAGCTTCAGGTATCCGGCAGGCTGCCGCGTGGCGGCTGTTGCACCTCGCGGGCAGAGAGCACCGGCGTGGTCTGCCGGGTTAACGTGTGTTTTTTGCATGTTATTTGCAAGGTTTCCGGCGTGAGTCGTATCGCTGCATCCAGAGCCTTCTGGACTCTTCTGGCGGCATGCGGGATCTGGCTTTGGAGTGCCATACCCTGCGTGGCCCTGACATGGTACTGGGGTGCCCATCCGGACAAAGAGCGTCTGGTGGTGGTGCTTGACGGGCCAGTGGAGAGCTATGGTCTGGAGCGCACGGGAAGGCAGGCGCTTACCCTGACCTTGCCCGCGCAGGCGGGCGGCACAAAGGTGAATGCGGGGACGCTGCGTCAGGAGCCGGGATCCCGCGCTCTGGGTGGTGCGAAACTGCTGGGCAGGCCCAGCGGAAAGGGGCACACTGTCACCATTCCCACCCGCACAGCCGCGTTTGGCTATATTTCCACGACGGTCAGCGGCAACAAGATTGTGGTGGATCTGTTTCCCGACCCCATAGGAGCGCGATGGAAGCCCCCGGCCGCCCCGGCTGCTCCGAAAACCAGCCCCGCGCCTGCGGCAAAGCCTGCCGCACAGGCAAAGACGGGGGCGACGGCGGGGGCGACGGGCAATGCCTCTGCCCCTGTTCAACCGCAGAAGGCGGCAAGTCCTGCCTCTGTTGCAACAGCACCTGCCGCACCTTCCCCGCCCCCGAAACTGGAAAGTCCGGGGACACGGTCGCTGGCACCCGCGCTTCCGCCCCCCCTGTTTGAGGCATCCATTTCTGACCCCGCCGTGATGCCGGGCAACGGCTCGACGGCATCGCAGGGAACGTCTCCGGTCATGGAAGGGGGGACGGGCGGAGCTGAGGGAGCGGCTGAGGAACAGGCAATGCGGGCTGGCGGGGGGGGCGAAAGATCGTATTTTTCTGTGCCGTACACGTTCCGGTCACGCATAAACCGGGGAGGTCCGGAGGCGTGGGATGAGCCGGTGCGTGCATCCGCCCCTGCACCTGTGATGGCGGACCTGCCTCCTGCATCCGGGAGCGCTTCTTCTCAGAATGGTTTGGGCCCAAATGGCTCCGGCCAGAACGGTTCGGGCCAGAACGGTTCGGGCC
>CAYRLL010000021.1:11349-36658 GCA_964425115.1 uncultured Desulfovibrio sp.
CGGACCTGCAACCGGGGAAGATACCCTTGCTGCCGGCGGTGGTGCCGGGGGTCCTGTGGAAGGGACGGAGAACGGGTATGCCGTCCGGTCCCGTGTGGCCGCACCCGGCGAAGTGGTGACGCTGCGGCGTGCCGCCGACGGTGTTTCCGCTTTTTCCGATGTTTCCGGGACCGGGGCGGAAATGCCTGCCACCGATTCTGCTGTTCGTCAGCAGGCGGGAGAGGGGACGGCGGCACAGGCGGCACCGGCGGCGCAGATGCCCGTACAGGGTTCCGGTCAGGTAGCGGGCCAAATGCCCGATCAGATGCCGGGCCAAATGCAGACCTCTGCCATTCCCGCGTTGCAGCCCGTGACGGAAGTAGCTCCCGCCCAGCCTGCGCCCAGCGGGCAGGGAGAGGGCGAGGCATCCCGTTTTGTGGTCAGCAATCAGGCACCGCCCCTGCCTGAGTACCCCACCCTGAAGCAGAATCTGGAAGGCGAACCGGCCATAACGCCCCCGTCTGCGATACCGGCACCGGCAGCCTCACCCGCTCCGCCCGTGGCGGAGGCTGTGCCACCGCAGCAACTGCAGCAGGTGGTGAGCAACGTGCCCGAACCACCCGCGCCCAAGGTGGTGTATGTGGACAAGGAGGGCAACCCTGTTCCGCCGCCGCCGGACCCCAAGGACCTTATTTTCCGGGCTCAGGCCGCACTGAACAACGGGGAGGCCGCATCGGCCCTTGAGCAGTTTGCGGCGTTGAAGGCCATGCGCAACCTTACTGACGAGCAGCGTTCGGAGGTGCTCAACGGCATTGCCGATGCCACCTATGCCATGGGCAAGGACGACCTGCTGGCCAATTACGACAAGATTATTCAGTCCAGCACGGAGGCCATGAATTTTGACCTGAAGGGGCCTTCGGTGCCGGGGCACCTGCTGCGCATAGGGCTGACAAACATGAAGATAGGCAATACCCGCGAAGCGGAGGCCTATTTCAACATTCTGCGCAGCAATCATCCGAACAGCGACCTCATTCCCATGACCTATTATTACTGGGGTGATCACTACTTCAATAACGGGGAGTGGCAGAAGGCGGCGGACAACTACCAGCACGTGGTGCAGAACTTCCCGGATTCGCAGTTTGTGCGTGAGGCCGGGGTGGGGCTGGCGCGGGCGCTCTACAGTCTGGGCTTCTATGAACAGGCCTATCAGATTGTGGACTACGTGGAGAAGCGCTGGCCGAGGTTTTACGTGGAGTATCCGCCCTTCCTCAGCCAGATGGGCGATGTGGCCTACCGCATGAAGGAATTTGAAAAGGCCCGCATAACCTACTGGACGTATTATAATATTGACCCGGACGGTGACGACGCGGACATGGTGCTGGCACGGCTGGGTGACCTGTATCTGGAACAGAAGGAAGTGGATGCGGCGCGCGAGGTGTATGAGGAAGCAGCGCGCAAGTTCCCGGAACGGGACGGCGGGCTTATCTCGTTTATGCGTCTGGCGGAAGAAGGGGTGTATGACAGCCCCAATATTGCCGACATGTTCTCCGTGTTCGACAGGCCCTACAATTTGAGGCCCCTGCAGATTTATTCGCGCATCATGGATGAGCATCCTCAGAGTGCGCTGGCTCCGCTGGCGCATCTGAAGAAGGCCATATGGTACCTGTGGAACAAGGAGTATCCGGACGCTCTTGCTACGGCTTCTTCCTTTCTGCAGCAGCATCCCGGCCATGAGTTGACCGACAGGGTGAAGGAAGTGGCCCTGAAGGCGTTTAACGTGCTGGTGGCGGATAATATCAAGGAAGGCAACTACGAGCGTATTCTCCACACATGGGACCAGTTCCCCATTGTGCGGGGACAGGATACGGAGCTTGCACCGGAAAGCCGCGTGGCGCTTGGGCTTTCGTACTGGAAGAAGGAGCAGCCTTCCAAGGCGCTGGAAGTGATTGATCCCTTCTTTCAGGGTCTGAAGGTGCCCGAGTATTCTGAAATGGCGCTGAACCTTGCCCTGAGCGTTTATCTGGACAACGAACGCTGGGCAGACATAGTGACCCTTGCCCGGCGTATTGAGCAGTGGGAACTGAATCCCGAAAGCCAGCGGCAGTTGGGCTATGCCCTTGCGCTTGCGCATGAAAATCTGGGCGAGCATGACAAGGCGAGTCCCATGTGGGCCAAGCTGACCGACGAGAAGGACATGCCCAGAGAGAAGGAAGCGTATACGCTGTATTTCCTCAGCCGAGAGGCGGAGCGCAAGGCTGACTGGGAAACCGCTTATAATCAGGCCAAGCAGGCGTTGGCAGGATTCCGCGAACTGGCCAAGAAGGACCCCGCCAAGGCTGACGAGCAGAAAATCAAGGACCTGCTGGGGTCGTTGATGGATATTACCGAACGGACCATGCGCATACGGGAATCGCTGGACTGGGCACAGGAGTATGCCACGCGGGTGGCTCCTTCCGACCCGGATTATCCCGGGCTGCAGTACCGCATTGCCGGGTTGTACAGAAAGAACGCGGAGCTGGATAAGTGGCGGTCTATCATGACGCAGCTGCGAGACCAGAATCCCAACTCCCTGTACGGGCGCATGGCGGCGTCGGAGCTGCGGACCTATGACCTGACGGAGGGGGCTTCGCAGTTCTCGCCCACCGGGCGACTGTAACATGCTGCGGTTTTTGTAAGGACGCATTGCCGCACAACCGTTCTGCGGGAGGTGGAGGTATGTCGCAGGAATCTCCCAGTGTGCGCCGCCCTGTGGTGGCGGGACAGTTCTATACGGCGAACCCTTCTGAGCTGCGGGGGCAGGTGCTGGCGTATCTTGCCGCCGGAGAGCCCGCCGAGGCAAGGCATACCCTGCTCGCCATGGTACCCCACGCGGGCTACGTTTACTCCGGAATTGTGGCGGGCAAGACGCTCGGACGGGCCAGCTTGGGTGAAACCGTGGTGCTGCTCGGCCCCAACCATACCGGAAGGGGACAACCTGTGGCTGTCTGGCCGGGGGGCGAGTGGCATACCCCGCTCGGGGCGGTGGCGGTGGATACGGCGTTTGTTTCGCGGCTGGTGAAGACGGACCCGGTATTTGCGCTGGATACCGCGGCCCATGTGCATGAGCATTCGCTGGAAGTGGTGCTGCCTTTTCTGCAGGAATGCAGGCCCGGCCTGAAGATTGTGCCCGTGGCTGTTGCCTCGCCTTCGCCGGAGGTGCTGGCCCGCTGCGGCGCGGCCCTTGCCCGGTGCATACGGGATATGCCTGAGGGGGCCGTGAGTATGGTGGTGAGCACGGACATGAGCCACTATGTGCCGCACGAGGAAGCCCGGAGGCTGGATCATCTGGCACTTGCCATGGTGCGGAGTCTGGACCCGGAAGGACTGTACGACACGGTGCGTGCGCACGGCATAAGCATGTGCGGCCTGTTCCCCATGACGGCGGCACTTGTAGCCTGCCGGCTGCTGGGGGCGGTGAGGGCGGAACTGGTGGACTATGCCACCTCCGGCGAGACAAGCGGCGACATGGATCGCGTGGTGGGTTATGCCGGCGCCATTGTGCCTGCGCCGTAGGCATTTTCGTCTTGATGGGAACCACCGGCCGCGATACTCCATTGCCCATGCCCAAGGAACTTTGCATCATCCACGCCAACTGTCAGGGTGACCCTTTGCGCGCCCTGCTCATGCTGCACCCGCAGTTCGGCAGCCGGTACGAGGTGGTGAAATACACCAACTATCTGCGTGAGACCATTCCCCCGGTACAGCTGGAATCGTGTTCGCTGTTTCTCTATCAGCCGCTGGGCGAACAGTGGGACGACCTTGCATCGCGCGCCCTGCTGGAGCGTGTGAACCCGCGCGCCACCTGCCTGCCCATTCCCAACATGCTGTTCAAAGGGTACTGGCCTTTCTGGACGAACCGGAGTTCCATGGATTTCGGGGATTCCTTTCTGGACCATCTGGTGGACATGGGGCTTGAGATGCGGGAGGTTCTGCATGTCTGCCTGCGGACGGACGTGACCGCCAAGTTTGACCTTGCCGCCATGTTCGCGGAATCCGTGGCGCATGAACGGCGGAAGGAAGCAGGCTGCCCGGTGCAGACCGTGGACCTTGTACTGGAACATTTTTGCTCGGAACGGCTCTTTAACACCATCAACCATCCCAACCGGCGGCTTGTGCTGCATGTGGCGCAGCGCATACTGGCTGCGCTGGGGTTTGCCCCGCTTCCGGCTGTGCTGGCGGGAGTCTTTGCAGACCCGTATCCGGAGTTTGAACTGCCCATTCACCCGCAGGTGGCTGCCTTCCACGGGCTGGGCTTTGGCGGTGCCGGGGCGCAGTTCAATGTTTTCGGCACCATGCGTACCTATGAGGAGTACGCTGCGCTCTATGTGCATTGCCGGATGCACGGCATTCATGATTTTGCGGGGTTTCTGCATCTTGTGGATTCTTCTGCGGTTTCCCCCGCCATTGGTTGAATCCGGGCACATGCGCACCGGGACGGGAATAGGGCGGCTGTGTGCGGATTCGGCAGTAAGTCTGACTGATGTTGTCAGGATTTCCGGTATGGGGCATACTGCGGTTTCATTCGAACCAAGGAGCCAAAGGAGAGCATCCATGCAGGAAATACATGCCGGGAGTGATTCTGCCCCGTTTGCCGCTGCCGAAGAGGGTACCATTGTTGCCGTGTGCGTGAGCCAGAAGACAGGTGAGCGCAAAACGCCCGTGGATTCGGTTACGCTACGCGAAGATTACGGCATAGAAGGTGACGTGCATGCCGGGTCCGGCAGGCAGGTGAGCCTGCTGGGCGTGGAGGGCGTGGACGTGATGCGGCGCAAGATGCCTGCGCTGGCGGACGGGGATTTTGCCGAAAACCTGCTCGTGCGCGGGCTGCCCCTTGCCGAGCTGCCCCTGGGCACGTTGTTGTGCGCTGATAACGGCGTGCGCATGGAGATTACGCAGATAGGCAAGAAGTGTCACAGCAAGTGCAATATCCACAAGACGGTGGGGTATTGCATTATGCCCACGCAGGGCATTTTTGTGCGGGTGATTGCGGGCGGTGTTCTGCGCGCCGGAGATGTGCTGCGCGTGGTGCCCGCCCGTGCAGAGGAAGCGTAGCGGAAGAGGTTTTTTTAAGGAAGACCGGCCGGGAATGAGCGGCCGTTTTGCAACCGGGCTGTCGAACGCATTCTTGCGCTCTCAGCCCGTTTGTCATTGTAGCCAGTTGTTGCCAGTTGTAGCCAGTGAGCCGATTGCAGCCCGTTCTATCAGTGTCGTATCCGGTGTAGTGAGAATCCGGGGGCAGAGAATCGGGTGAGCCCCGGAGGAGGCGGGGCATTACTGCAGGATGGATTCCACGGGCAGCACGTCTCTGAGAACGGTTTTGCCGCCCGAATTGATGACGATACGCAGGGCGTAGACATCCTTAAGGGTTGTGTTTTCAGGCATGGGGAGGGCTGCCACCACCTTTTTGAAGCGGGAGATGAGGAACTTGAGGTCCTTGCTGTCCGCGTTTACGGTGAGCAGTTGGCCATCGCGCGTGACAAGGCTGATGAGGGCTTCGCCGTCCACGCTTTTGGTGGTGTCGAGATTGTTCAGGTCGAAGGACAGGCTCAGGGTGGAGCTGTCTGTTTCCTTGAGGGCGATATTCTCTATGCTGACAAGCTGGCTGTCTTCCGTCGCCAGCAGGGCACCGAGGTCCAGTGTGCTTTTTTCCTTGGAAGAATCTTCCACGCTCATGGAGCCGAGCAGCACCTGCAAATCATCCGGGTCGTTGGACTGGAGAATCTGTTCGACGTTTTCCAGCCGTTCCAGATGCACCTGCATTTCGCGCAGTTCCCGCTCCAGATTTATGCGTTCTGTCTGCAGCGATTCGTTTCTGTGCCAGTAGGTGTAGCCCGCGTAAAATCCGAGTGAAGCGACCAGAACCAGTATGCCCTGCATCCAGATGAGGAGTTTGAGCCACAAGGGGCTGATTCTGAACCGGTGTACCTTCGTATCGTCGCGCATGAACAATACGCTGTATTTTTCACTCATCTACAAGGCTCTCCAGTCTTCGCGTTCTATGCGCCATGTGTCGCCATGAGGACGGAGCACCAGTGTTTTGATGCCCGCATCGCTGAATCCGTCGCTGCTGCTGTAGTGCTGCTTCATTTCCACGGTCAGGCCGTCAGGCCCCACGGAGAGGGAAAAGTCTGACAGGCGGACTTTTTTGGGACGGGCGGACTTCCAGAGGCCGACCTTGTGGTCGCGTATGGCTTCCATCCCGACGCGGTTCCCCTGCTTGGCGGTGTGCGTGAAACAGTCGGCATAATTGGCAAGGTTAGCAGATTCCCATGCGATGCGCCAGTCTTCTATAAACTTGAGTATATCGGCCTTGCGGGCCTGCAGGAAGGCCTCTTCCAGATTCAGGTCGGCGCGTTCCCACTCCATGCCCGCGATGAGCAGGTTACCTTCGCCGTTCTTGTGCCAGTACAGGCGGCGGTGCCCCTGTACGGTGAGATTGGGCGCGCGGTAGTACTGCTTGAACCATGTGACCCAGTAGTCCGGACCCTGCAGGACGCGCACGTCGTCTATCCAGTTCAGAATCCACGGCAGGGAGTTGAACAGGCGGTTCTTGGTGGACACAAAGTCGTTGAAGTCGCCGGAATTGGACGCCGTGTAAGCCTTCGGGTCATAGTATTCGAACATGGCCGCATCGCGGTTGCCCCACGCGATGGCCCATTCCCGCGTCATATTGACCAGCGCGGCGGCTATCTTCTTTTCTTCCGTGGTCTGCGGTTCACCCGTGAGCACGGTCTGGGCAAGCACGACGGGGGTGCCGGGAACGAGCTTGGGGCCGAGGGCCATGAGGTCTTCGTTGTTCATGGCGACGCAGCCCTGCGTCTCCAGCGGAATGATCTTGTGGCCGCGGCCATGTACCCATATTCCGTAACCGGATTTGCGACGCAGCACGTCCATGGGGTTGGGATAGTTCAGGGTGTAGGCTATGCCGCCGTACATGCCGTAATCCAGCCCGCTGCGGATGTAGCGGCCGACAAAGTAGACGCCTTCCGGCGTTTTCTTGTCGCCTTCCACCATCTTGTCTCCCACCACCTGCCCGGTGGTACACGGATATTGCTCCGCAACTTCCAGAGGGCTTTTGTGCCTGAGCAGGTAGAGCTGTTGCTGCGCCTTGTCCACGGCCACGACCATGGGAGGCATGCCGGGTTGCTCATCGAAATGTGCCTGCCAGCCCCCCTGAGACGAGGGGGCGGCAGATGCGGCAGGCGCGGCTAAAGCGGCACCGGACAGGCAGACAACGAAAAACAGCAGGGAAAGACGTGCAGTTGCGTTGAGTACGGAGCGCATAGAGTCCTTGCCGGAATACCCCTCAGCAGAGAGTGTATCGGACGCGTGCTAGGCGTTGGACAATTCCACCAGCTCTTTGCGGGTGAAAATGGATATCAGATCGTAGCCCTTTTCCTTGAGCGCCTCGCGCCCCCCTTCCTGCCTGTCGAGCACGCAGCAGACGCCCGTGACCCTGAGTCCGGCAGCCTCTATCCGCTCTATGGCGGTGATGACTGAGCCCCCGGTGGTTACGACATCTTCAAGCATGAAGACAGACTGGCCGGGTGACACATTGGCCAGCCCTTCCACATATTGCCCGGTTCCGTGCCCCTTGGCCTGCTTGCGCACGATGAGCGCCGGGAGGGGCTTGCCCTGTTCATGCGAAATGACGGCGACCGAACTGACCAGCGGGTCTGCGCCGAGGGTCATGCCGCCCACCGCGTGGACATCTTGGTCTTTGAGCAGGTCAAAGAAAAGCTGGCCGATGAGCCAGCAGCCTTCCGGATGCAGCGCCGTTTGGCGGCAGTCGAAGTAGTAGTCGCTCTTCTTGCCGGAAGCGAGGGTGAAATCTCCCTCGCGGTAGGACTTTTCGGCAAGGATGCGCGCGAGTCTTTTTTTCAGTTCCAACATGCGGATTCCTGTATTGCTGTTAGCCGAATACCCGGCTGAAGATGAGGTCTTCGTGGCGCAGATAGTAGCTTGGGTCGAATATTTCTTCAAGCTTGGACGGGCTGAGACGTTCCGTGATTTCTGCATCGTTGCAGACGATATCGCGGAACAGGCGCCTGGTGTCCCAGCTCTGCATGGCGCAGCGCTGCACCAGCACGTAGGCGTCCTGCCTGCCCATGCCGGCATCCACCAGTGCAAGGAGAACGCGCTGCGAGAAAAAGAGGCCCATGGAGCCCATGAGATTGCGGTCCATGTTCTCCGGAATGACGCGCAGGTTCTCGATGAGGCCCGCGAGACGGTGCAGGATGTAATCCATGAGGATTGTGGAATCCGGCATGATGACGCGCTCCACGGAGGAGTGGCTGATGTCGCGTTCGTGCCACAGGGCCATGTTCTCCATGGCGGCAAGGGCGTTGGTGCGGATAAGGCGCGACAGGCCGGTCATGTTTTCCGCCGAGATGGGGTTCTTTTTGTGCGGCATGGCTGAGGAGCCTTTCTGCCCCTTGCGGAAGCCTTCTTCGGCTTCGAGCACCTCTGTGCGCTGCAGGTGGCGCAGTTCCACGCACAGCCGTTCCACGCCGCCTGCTGCGAGCGCCAGCGAGGTGAAGAAGTGGGCGTGCCGGTCACGCTGGATGATCTGGGTGGAGATGGGGTCTACGTTCAGGCCCAGAATCTCGCAGGTGATGGTTTCCACTTCGGCGGGGATCATGGCCATGGTGCCCACGGCACCGGAAATCTTGCCCACGCGGACGCCTTCCAGCGCATGGCGGAACCGTTCGTAATGACGGGAAAATTCTGCGTAGAACCCGGCGATCTTCAGGCCGAAGCTGGTGGGTTCCGCATGGATGCCGTGGGTGCGTCCCATGCACAGGCGGCCCTTGTGGGCATGGGCCAGCGACTTGAGGGCGGCGAGCAGTTTTTCGAACCCGGCGCAGATGATTTCGCCCGCCCGGACGAGGAGTACCCCGTTGGCGGTATCGACAATGTCTGAGGAGGTGCAGCCAAGGTGGATGAAACGCGCGGCGGGACCGACCTTTTCTTCTACTGCGGTCAGAAAGGCGATGACGTCGTGGCGGGTGGTTTCTTCTATTTCCAGTATGCGGTCCACATCAAAGTCGGCCTTTTCGCGTATGTCCTGCATGCTCCGGGCGTCAATTTCGCCCAGCCTGTGCCATGCCTCGCACACGGCCAGTTCCACTTCCAGCCAGACGCGGAACTTGTTTTCCAGCGTCCAGAGCCGTCCCATCTCAGGGCGGGTGTAGCGATCAATCATGTTGGCAGACTCTCGAATGTGTTTCTGTTACGGGCGGCGCACCGCACTGCGGCGCTGCCGGGTGAAAAAAAGGCAGCCGTAGGCCGCCTTGCGTTATCAGGAAGCGGAACCGCCCGCCGCTGCGGCCTCGGCTGCACCGGAAGGGGCTGCCGTGCCCGCCGCAGGGACGCTGCCGGAGTCGCCCGGTGAGGCGGCACCCGCATCGCTTGCGGACGAGGACGTGGCGCTGTTGCGCCCGTATTCGGAAACGTACCAGCCGCCGCCCTTGAGCACGAAGGTGGTGTTGGACATGATGCGTTCCGCATTACCCCCGCAGACGGGACAGTCTGCGTGGCTGACTTCGAAGGATTTTTGCCATTCTTCGAAGATCTGTTCACATGCATTGCAACGATACTCGTAGATGGGCACCGTTTCCTCCTTAATGCAGATAACCTCTTGAAATCAGATACGCCTGCGCGTTGCGAGTTCGTGCGCGGTTTCATGCCGGAGACGCACGAAACCGCAGCGGCATGGACGTATCTTGCCGCCGCACCCTGCGGCGCGGCGGCAAAAACCCGGAAAACTAGCTCTTGGCTGCTGCCTTGGCTTCCTTGATGCGCTGCTTGATGCGCTCTTCACGGCGCTTGCGGCGGCGGTCGAGTTCCTTTTTCCGTTCAATCTTCTTGTGAGCCATGGTATATGTCCTCCAGCGTTGAGATCAACAATGCACCCTACTCAGGAAGGGCGTGCTTGTCCAGCGGGCAGTCCTGCGGGAAGGCGCGATCATAATAGCCGCTTATGCTCTCGGCGTATTCGATGGCGGCGTTGCCGAACCCGTGGAGCGCGAGCAGGGTCTGTATCCTGTCCGGGGCCGCATGGGCAAGGCTTTTTTGCGCTGCCGGAATCTGGAGCAGGGAGGTGCCTGAACAGGGGATGCGCAGCCGGAAACCGGTAAGCCCGGCCTGCGACAGAGCGTCTTCCGCTGCTCCCAGCCTGTGCAGGGTTTGCTCATCGGGCTGCACGCCGTATGCGAAACGGGTGAGCAGGCACGGGCGCGATGGCTGATCGGGCCAGTCCAGACCTGTTTCGCGCGCCATGTGGCGGATATCTTCCTTTGTCAGGCCCGCTTCCAGAAAGGGGCTGCGGATGTGCAATTCCTCAAGGGCGCGCATGCCCGGCCTGTAGGTTTGCGCGTCTGAGGCGTGCGAGCCTTCCAGGATGGTGGCGGCTGCGCCGTAGAGGTTGCGTATGCCGCTGAACAGGGCGTGCTTGCAGTGGTAGCAGCGGTCTTTGCTGTTGGCGCAGACCTGCGGCAGCTCCAGCGGGTTGAAGCGTATGACGAGATGGCGGATGCCCCTGCCAGCCAGCCAGCGCCGGGCGTGTTCCGATTCCTGCGGGGTGAGATGGGGACCCGTGCAGTGCACTGCCGTGAACGGTATGCCCAGCCGGGACAGGGTGTGGGCCAGAAGGCGGCTGTCTGCGCCGCCGGAGACGGCAACGCCTGCCGGAAGGGCAAGGCCCCTGAGGAGTTCCTCAAGGGCCTGTTGTTTTGTGTTCTGCTGTGATTCGCTCATTGTGCGGGGCGGGTTACCATGCAGGGATGGGTTCCACGGGTTCTGAAAGCAGGAACTCGCCTTTTTCGATCCATGTCTTGAGGGTATCTGCTATTTCCAGCGACAGGGTGTAGCTTGTCATGGGCACGGTTTCCACCTTTTTGCCCTGTATTTCCACCTCGCCGTTCTTCAGGTCCTCGTAGGTCACGTGCTGGAGCACGCGGGGCAGGCAGTTGGGATAGTCGTGCCCGTAATCCTTCACGGGCATCTGGATGTCACTGTCGTCCACGCCGGTGTACCACGCGATTTCTTCGTTCAGCACGGGAATGGGAATGCCCACGCCTACGCTGAGTGAGCAGCCGTAACCAATGAAGCTGAGGCCGCGCAGATAGCGGGGGTTCATCTTTTTGAGGTCGCCCTTGACCTGAATGGTGCCCGCAGCGGAAAGGGGCAGGCCGCGTTCCGTGCGCTTGGGATTGGGAACGTGCTGCGTGCCCGCACCCACCACGTAACCGGTGCCGCCCCCGAGGAAGATGCGGGTGCCGAAGCCGATGGTCTTGAACAGCGGATCATTGAACAACGGCGAAAGCTTGCCCGCCGTGGCGAAGTTCACGTTGCGCATGTTAGGCTTGAGCGGCCCCATGTAGGTGTAGATGATGCGGCTGGTCAGGTTAACGGCGGCATTGTAATTCTGGTAGCAGTTGCGCGGGTTGTAGAGTTCCGCGAAGGGCAGATCTGCAAGGCTTATCTGGCGGTCCAGCGACTTGCGCGGATAGCAGTCCGTGCCGTAGGCCTCTGCGCGCAGGTGTACGGAGCGGCCCCGGACGAGGTCTTCTATCACATGCCCGCCGCCGTATTTGAACGCGCCGGGGTAGACCTTGTTCAGCGGGTCGTCCTCGGCCGGTTCGGTGGCTCCGATGTAGCTGTCTACGGCTGCAAGGCCGGCGTATGCGGGAACGCCGTTGAGCCACACGCGGGCAGTCTTTATGGTGGGCGGTTCCTTCTGGCCGATGTTGAAGAGCAGGCCGGAGGAGCACATGGGGGAAAAGGTTCCCGTGGTTACCACGTCCACTTCGCGCGCGGCTTTTTCCTTGCCCATCCTGCGCACGGCTTCCGTCATTTCTGCGGCGTTGAGTACCACCGCCTTGCCTTTGCGGATGCGTTCGTTGATCTCCGCTATGGTCTTGTTCACCGTATATTGGGCCACATGGTCCTCCTGAACTTGGAAATGCGTACCGGGAATGTTTGCTGTGTCCGGAACTTGCTGAATTAACAGCAGAAATGTATTATGCAAAAACAATATAAATTATTCCTGATAAGCTCAAGTAGTTTGCCGCCGGGCTGGCCGGTTCCGCCCGGTTCCTGCCGGTCAACGAAAAAGAGGCGGGCGGAACCGGCATGGTTGCCGGGCCGCCCGCCTGAAAAAGCGAAGGGGCGGGATCAGCTTTCCAGCTGGGCCAATGTCTCTTTGGCCTTGGCAAAATCCGGGGCCAGTTCCACGGCAAGGCGCAGCATTTCCTTTGCCCTGTCCTTCATGCCGCAGCGCATGAAAATAAGCCCCATGTTGTAGGCCACCACCTTGTCCTTGCCGGCAAAGTTCGGGTTAATGCCGAGGGCGCTGGTGAGATGTTCCGCCGCGGCACGGTACTGCTTGCCTTCTGCTGAAGCCATGGCAAGGTTGTAGAAGAGGTGCTCATCGTCGGGGGAAATACGCAGCGCCTTTTCGTACTCCTGCGTTGCCTCGAACCACTTGCCCTGTTTTCGCAGGGCGATGCCGAGGTTGTTGAAGGTGGCGATGTCTGATTTTTCCAGCATGTCGCCCTTGGCGTCCAGTGCGCGGCGGTAGTAATGCTCGGCCCGGGCGGGGTCGCGCTGGGCGTAGACGTTGCCGATGCGTTCGGAAATTTCGCCAATGTAGGAAAGGGCCTCACGCGTGGCCTGATTCACGGCGCTTTCAAACAGGCGTTCCGCTTCTGCCTCGTTACCCATTTCCACGTGGATGGAGCCTATGTCCACCTTGCGTTCCACGTTCAGCGGGCTGAGTTTGTCGAGCCGCTCAAGATACTTGAGCTGCTCTGCCATGTCGCCTGTTTCCTTATGCAGGTCGGCCAGCTTTTTGAGCGGCTCCAGATACAGCTGCGCGTTATCGCTGGCGCTTTCATACGCTTCTCGCGCCTTGTCGAGCTTGCCCAGTCCCTTGAAGGCATCGCCCATGACCAGAAAGCCCGCCGCAGAGTTGGGCTTTATTTCCAGTATCTTGCGGCTGGCCTTGAGGGCCTGGTCGTACGCGCCGCGCGTGACCATGCTTTTGGCAAGGTCTATGAGTTGTCCCAGTTTGCCCTGCGGCCGGATGGTGAAGGCGATTTTTTCGATGAGCGTATTTATGGATATGGGCTTGGTGATGAAGTTGTCTGCGCCAATTTCGTGCAGCAGGACCAGTTTCTGGCGGTCTGCCTCACCCGTGAGGATGATGATTTTGACGAAATCGAACGCGTTCTTGAGCTGCCGGACAAGAAAACCCATGTCCTTGCCCTGCAGGGTGCGTTCAATGAAAACGAGCAGGCTCTTGCGCCGCAGGCTGACATCGCGGATGGTTTTGAGGATGTGGTCCGGGTTGCTTACCACTGTTATGGCATCTTCCGTGATGGCAAGGTGCTTTTGCAGAGTGGAGCGCAGGATGGACTGGAAGTTGTTGTCATCGCTTGCGACCACAAAGTATCCTTTGGCCGCAGTGATGTATTCCACCACGTGGCCTTCATACTGTTTCTGCTTCATCTTCATGTTAATATTGCTTGCCATATATAACTCCGAATGTGTCTTTGCTCAGTCTCTTCAAACCTGTTCCCTGCGGTCCTGCGGGAAGACCGGGGCCGGATTGCTGCATGGGGCACGGGCGGAATCCGTTTATTGCGCCGCCGCAGTACCATGCGCTGAAGGTTAGTATGCGGAGAGGCCTGCGTATCGCAGGCATTCCGCGCCGGATTCCCCCGTAACCGGCTTCATCTTGCCTTGCCCTGTTCGGCCACAGCCTTGGCGCGGGCTTCCGCTTCCTCGGGATTGCCGAGGTAAAAATGCCGCAGGGGCCGCAACGCTGCGTCCAGTTCGTAGACGAGCGGCAGCCCTGTGGGAATATTGAACTGCATGATCTCTTCCGGCGTCATGCCGTCGAGGTGCATGACAAGAGCCCGCAGGCTGTTGCCGTGCGCCGCGATGAGCACCCGCCTGCCCGCAGCGACTTCCCTGCTGATGACCTGATGCCAGTATGGCAGCACGCGGGCCACCGTATCCTTGAGGCTTTCGCCGCAGGGCAGCTCCGGCGCGGGGATTCCGGCGTAGCGTCTGTCTCTGCCGGGATGGCGCGGGTCGTCCCGTTCCAGCGGAGGTGGCGGCGTATCGTAACTGCGCCGCCAGATGAATACCTGTTCCTCGCCGTAGCGCGCCGCGGTGTCCGCCTTGTCCAGTCCCTGCAGGGCGCCGTAATGCCGTTCGTTCAGCCGCCATGTGCGGAAGACCGGCAGCCAGAGCAGGTCCAGTTGCTCCTGCACAATGTGCAGCGTGCGAATGGCGCGTTTGAGCACGGAAGTGTGGCATATGTCAAATGTAAGCCCTGCTTCAGCCATGAGGGCGGCCCCTTCCCTCGCTTCTGCCTCTCCGGCGGGGCTGAGGTCCACGTCTGTCCATCCGGTGAAGCGGTTTTCCAGATTCCACTGGCTTTGCCCGTGGCGCAGAAGCACGAGGGTGTGTACCGGGGCGGACATGGCATTCTCCCTGCTGGACTGTTGGCGACGTTACAGGTTCCGGGGGTTGCTGTGCATGGTAACATATCCGGTGCGTGCGGCAACGGGCGGGCATCAGTCCGATGTCTGGATGTTATAGCCTTTCAACTTGCGGTACAGGTAGCTGCGTTCCAGCCCTATGGCCTCTGCCAGCCTTGAGATGTTGCCGTCGAATTCCCTGAGTTTGGACTCCAGAAACGCTGCCTCGAAGGCGTTGCGTGCCGTTTTGAAGTCCATGGGACCGGGTTCGGTGAAGGCAAATTCCATAAGCGACTCGTCCTGTTCCGTTTCCGGCTGCACGCCCTGCTGCAGGGGGTGGTGTGAAGCCTGAGAGCGGTATTCCGGGGGCAGGAGCCTGCTGTCCACAGTCTGCCCCGCATACAGAATGAGCATGCGCTCCACAAAGTTTTTCAGTTCCCGCACATTGCCCGGCCACGGGTATGCCAGAAGGGCCTGTTCCGCATCCTTGGTAAATGTGAGGGGCTTGAATCCCTGTTCGCGCGTCAGCGCGGCGATGAAGTCGCGGATAAGGAGGAGGATGTCGTTTCCGCGTTGACGCAACGGAGGTAGTGTAAGCGGAAAAACGCGTAGCCGGTAGTATAAATCCTCGCGAAATTGACCGTTGCGTATCTGTTCTTCCAGATTCTTGTTCGTGGCCGCGAAGACGCGGACATTGACGCGGATGGTCTTGTTGCCGCCCACGCGCTCGAAGCTTTGTTCCTGCAGGATGCGCAGGATCTTGGCCTGCGTTTTCATGCTCATGTCGCCGATTTCGTCCAGAAACAGGGTGCCGCCGTCGGCGAGTTCGAACTTGCCGGTCTTGGCCTGGTCCGCTCCGGTGAAGGCACCTTTCTCGTGCCCGAAGAGTTCGCTTTCGATGAGTTCTTCCGGGATGGCGGCGCAGTTAACCGCCACCAGGGGTTTGGCACTGCGTTTGGAGCGGGCATGGATGGACCGGGCCGCTATTTCCTTGCCGGTGCCGTTTTCGCCGGTGATGAGCACCCAGGCATCTGTGGGAGCCACGCGTTCTATCTGTTCCCGCAGCTGGCGGATGGCATCGGATTCGCCGGTGAGTTCCTCGGTCTGCTCGCTGGCGATACGGGAACGCAGGGCGAGGTTCTCGCGCCGCAGTTCGCGGAATTCCAGCGCATTGACGGCGGCAATGACCACCTTTTCCAGCGAAAGCGGCTTTTCGATGAAGTCGTGTGCGCCGCGCTTGATGGCGTTTACGGCAGTTTCTATGTTGCCGTGCCCGGATATCATGATCACGGGCAGGGATGAATCCTGCTCTTTGATGGAGGAGAGCACGGAAAGGCCGTCTATGCCGGGGAGCCAGATATCCAGAAACACGAGGTCCGGGTTCTGGCGGGCAAGCATATCCAGCCCGGATTCGCCGGTTTCGGCCTCGCTCACGGTGTGGCCTTCGTCCTCCAGAATGCCGCGCAGGGAAAACCGGATGCTTTCTTCGTCGTCGATGATGAGAATATGTGCCTTGCGGGGCATGAAACGGCTCCGGGGCTAGGGGTGGTGCTGTGTGGTTTGCTCAAGCGTGAAGCCGGATTCGAACAGGGCGATGCAGGCGTCCACGGCGAGGGGATCGTATATGGTGCCGCGCCCCTTGCGCACTTCATCGAAGGCGAGGGAAAGTCCCAGCGAGGGGCGGTATGGCCGGTGCGAGGACATGGCCTCCACCACGTCTGCCACGGCGAGGATGCGTGCTTCCGGCAGGATGCGGGTGCCGGAGAGGCCGTTGGGATAGCCGGAGCCATCCAGCCGCTCATGGTGCTGGTGGACGATTTCCGCCACGGGCCACGGAAACGATATGCGGCTCAGAATGTCGTATCCCACCGAGGGGTGGGTGCGCATGAGGTCCATCTCTATGGCGGTGAGCCTGCCCGGCTTGGACAGTATTTCCGCAGGAATATATATTTTGCCGATGTCGTGCAGGGTGCCTGCCACGCGCAGGGCCTCCTGCGTGTCTTCCTTCATGCCCAGCCTGTGCGCGATGGCGCAGGCGAGGGCGGCAACGCGCGTCTGGTGGCCCGCTGTGTAGGGGTCGCGTTTTTCCGAGGTGACGGCGAGAGCGAGCACCGTCTGCTCAAAGGTTTTACGCAGTTCATCAAGGCTTGTGCGCAGGGCTTCTTCTGACCGTTTACGTTCTGTGGCATCCCGCAGCACGATGACCGAACCGGAGGTGAGGCCGCTGGCGTCCACTGTGGGCGAGATGGTGATGTCCACGGGCACGGCTGCACCGTGAGGCCGCTCCACTGTTGCCGGAGAGGCGTGCATGTAGTCGCTTGTATGCCCGAGCGCCGACCGGGTGGAGATATGCAGGCCGCTCTGGTCGTCGCGCACGCGGAAAATATGCTCGAAAGCCTCGCCGGTGGCTGCGGCGTCCGTAATGCCGAACATGCGTTCAGCCGCCGTGTTGATGAGGGTGACCCGGCCCTGTTCGTCAAGGGAGACAACGGCATCGCCTATGCTGCGCAGGGTGGTGGCGAACCAGCGTTCCTTGCGGCGGATGTCCGTTTCCATTTTGTGCTTGTACAGGGCCATCTCTATGCAGGTGTGCAGTTCCCTGTCTTCGAACGGCTTGATGATGTAGCCGAAGGGCTCTGTGATTTTGGCCCGCTCCAGCGTGTGCGGGTCCGCATGGGCGGTGAGGTAGATGACGGGCACGGAAAGCTGGTTGCGCACCATGGCGGCTGTGTCTATGCCGTCCAGCCTGCCGCCGAGGAAAATGTCCATGAGGATGAGATCCGGGCGCAGGTTGGGCACGAGGGCGACAGCCTCCTCGCCGGAGGTGGCAAGAACGGGTCTGGGATAGCCCAGTTGCTGGAGACGCCTGCGGATATCCAGTGCGATGACAGGCTCATCTTCCACCAGCAGGATGGAGGCGGAGGTGATGCTCATGGTTTGACCGCGGGTTGGAGGATCTGCCGCAGGGCTCCCGCCAGATTGGGGTAGGCGAAGGTGTAACCCGATGCGGTAAGCCTGCCGGGCATGGCATACTGGCCTTGCAGGATAAGCTCTTCCGCCATTTCACCCAGCAGGAGGCGCAGGGCGAAACGGGGGACAGGAAGCCATGACGGGCGGTTCATGGCTGCACCGAGCACGCGGCAGAAGTCTGACATGCTTTTGGGGTCCGGCGCGGTGAGGTTGTAAGGGCCTGCGCAGGCTTCGTTTTCCATGAGATGGACAATGGCCATGGCTGCGTCGTCGCGGTGGATCCACGAAAAACCCTGATTGCCGCTTCCCAGCCTGCCGCCCAGAAACATTCGGAAGGGGGGAATGAACTTCCGGAGCGCGCCGCCGGGACCCAGCACCACGCCGGTGCGCACGATGACGCGCCGCACGCCCATGGATTCCGCGCCTGCGGTGGAGTCTTCCCATTGGCGGGCCACGGCGGCGAGAAACCCTTTGCCGTGGGGGGCGAATTCCTCATAGTCCGAGGGCGATTTCAATTGCTCGCTGCAGCCGTAATAGCCCACCGCGGAGGCCTGCACCAGTACCTGCGGAAGCGGTTCGGACAGGGCCTGCATTTCCTTGAAGGCGGTCATGATGGCTTTGCCCGTGTTCACGCGTGAGGCAAGGATGCGTTCCTTGCGTTCCGCTGTCCAGCGACCGGCCGCGATGCTTTCGCCCACGAGGTTGACCAGCGCGGTGCAGCCGGAAAGGTGCTTCATCAGCACCTGCGGGTCTGTGCCGTTCCACGGGACAAAGGAGATGTTCAGCGAGTGTCCCTTGGGGACGATGAAGCGGCCCTTTTCGGGCGAGCGGGAGGGAACGGTGACCATCCAGCCCTTGTCCAGAAGAAATCCGGACAGAGCGGTGCCGATGAATCCGGTGCCCCCCAGAATGACTGCGCGCATGTCAACCTCCCTCATCCTGTTATTCGCCGTTTATCCGGCTTTGCCCCGGCCTAGCCCCTGCCGTGCGGCACTGGTCTGTGCCAGAAGTGCGCGGGGGTGAAACGATGGGTTGCCTATGTATGCGTGCCGCGCGCAGGGGGGCGTTCATCGGACACTATGCCACAGGAAGCTCCACGGTGACAATGGTTCCGCCGTGTTCCGCCGGATTTGCCCGCACATATCCGCGGTGGTCGCTGACAATGGACTTTACGATGGTGAGGCCGAGGCCCGTGCCGCCTTTTTTGCGGGAGAAATATGGTTCGAAAAGGCGGGAGCGCTCTTCCTTGGTCAGCCCGGGGCCGTTATCCGCTATATCCACCCGCACCAGCCCCAGTTGCCTGTCGTGCCGTACCCGCACCTGCACGGCGGGGGCGGGATGGTTGTGCAGCACTTCTGCGGCGTTGCTGATGATGTTCAGAAAGGCGCGGTGCAGCGCCTCGCGGTCCATGGGCAGCGTGGGGAGCGGGGTGAGAAAGTCCAGCTGCCACGCTATGTGGCTGTGGCTGTGCCGGAAGAGCGAAACAAGTTCTTCGAGCAGGGGCTCCATCTGGTCCGGCTTGGGGGTTACCTCCGGCAGTTTGGCAAAGGCGGAAAATTCCTGCACCATCTGTTGCAGGTGCTCCACCTGCCGCACGATGAGGTCGGTGCACTGGGAGAACACGGGGTCGTCTACCTGTGCGCCGTATTTGCGCTGCAGCCGCTGCGCGGAGAGCTTGATGGGGGTGAGCGGATTTTTTATTTCGTGCGCAATGCGTTTGGCTACCTCGCGCCATGCGGCCATGCGCTGCATTTTTTCCAGCTCGGTAATGTCTTCGAACACGATGACGATGCCGTATTCCTGACTTTCCTGCGCGGGAAGCGATACGGCGTTTACCAGCAGCCGGAGTTCCCTGCCGCCTACGGCGAGGTCTACCTGCCGCTGCCAGTGAGCTTCCGGCATGCTGGAGAAGTGCTGGAACATATCGTCCACCAATTCAGAATATTCGCCGTGCAGCAGGTCGCGTGCGCCCAGCCCGATGAGGGCCTTTGCCTCCACATTGAAAATGGCGGAAGCCGCCTTGTTCAGCGTGGAGATGCCGCCTGTATGGTCCAGCGATATGACGCCTGCGGCGATGTTATCCAGAACGGCCTCTATGTACCTGTTCCGCTGTTCTTTTTCGGTATTCTGACGCTCCAGCATGAGGTTGGCGTCGGTGAGGCGGGTGCGGCTTTGCTCCAGATCTTCCGCCATGCGGTTGAAGGACTGGACAAGCACGCCCAGTTCATCGGTGGAGGTATCTTCCAGCCGCACGGCAAGGTCGCCGCGGGAGATGCGTTCCGTACCTTCTGCCAGCGCGAGAATGGGGGCGGCAAGTTCCTTGGCGAGCCGGAAGCCGAACCACATGGCCCCCAGAATGATGAGCAGCGTGAGCACGCCGAGAATGAAATAGAGCGTGACCTTGAGCGGGTGCTTGAGTGTTTTGAGCTTCTTGTATTCCTCCACGCCGCGTACGATGCTGTCCAGCCGGTACATGAAGCCCTGCCCCACGTTTTCCACAAGCACCAGATAGCCGGATTTGCCTTCGTCCACGGGCATGACGCCCACTGCGTAGTCCGCGTCTGCATTGGGCCAGATGATGGACCAGAACATGGGGTGCTGCTCCAGACTTTCCCAGTTTATGCGTGCTTTGGTCTCATCCCATACGTTGCTGAATTCCTTGGGACCGTGCCAGTTCTGTTCCTGCCTGTCAGGACGGATGACCCCCACGACAGTAAGGTCGTATTCCCTGAGCTTCTGCGACAGGTAGTCGTCCATGCTTTTGCCGCCCCATGCAAAGCGGCGTTCCACGATGTCTGAGAGAATGAACTCGCTGCGCTGCTGCAGGCGTTGGCGGGAATCTGCGTAAACGGACTGGCCCACCTCCAGCGCCAGTTCCATGGAGTTTTCCACCTGATTCTTGAACCAGTAGTCCACGGAGGTCTGCACGAAACGCGCGCTGACCAGAAACATGAGCACGGTGGGAAACAGCGAAAGGCACATGAAGGCAAGGACAAGGCGGGTGCGCAGGCGGGAGCCGAGCACGCGGCGGCGGCGTTCCAGTATGAGTTTTACGCCGTTGCGCACAACGATGAAGAGGACCAGCAGCAGGAGGATGAAGTTCAGGTTGAACAGGCCGAGGAAAAGGTAGGAATCTACCCCCAGATAGTTCAGCTCCACCCATGTGAGGGCGATGACAAGCAGAAAGGCCACGCCCGCAAGGAGCAGTTCACGCTGGCGGCGTTTGCGCTCGCGCGTGTCTGACACGCTGACGCGGATGGTGTCGCGCTGGGGCGGGGTGTCCATGGAGGAGTGGGGAACCTGTTGCATAGCCATGGCGCTGCCTTGCCGCTCAGAAAACGAAATTCATGGAATAGCGCATGGTCGGGGCCATATCCCACGACCAGAAGAACAGCGTTTTGGAGAGCCACGGCGGCACGTTGTCGTTTCTCATGCGCACGGTGAGGTCCACTCTGTATTCGCTGCCGCGTTCCAGATTGGCCAGTTGCCCAACCTTGAGAGAGAGCCGTTGCCATGTTTCGGAACGCAGGCGCAGGAGGTTGGCGTTCCGGTAGACAGCGGGAGAGCCTTCGTAGGCTATGGTGTACTCACGGGACAGAGCGTTGAAAGAGAGTGTGCTGATCATTTCCTGTCTTGCGATGGAGGTGTTCAGCCACATGCCGGAGGTATCTGACAGGGTTGCTTCGCAGGTGAGGGTGACAACAGCCCCTTCCTTGAGCATGACGCGCAGCCGTTCCTTATCCTGAATGCCCACACCGAAACGGATGGCGAGCTGACCTTCTGCGTTGTCCAGCACAAAGTCTTCCAGCTTGAGCTGCTGGGCGGCGGCGCTGGCTGTGGCTGCCCAGCCGGTGGCAAGGGCAAGGCACAGGAGCAGGATGCCTGTGAAAAGGAGAAACGGGTTGTTCGGGCGGCGCATGGTCTCTTTGGGTAAAAGGGTAACCTGAAAATAGTGTCATACCCGCGCACGGTTGGCAACCCGCTTTGCGCGGGCACGGAAAGAGCCTGAAGCGGAGGCATGGAAGAGGGTTGATGAAAAAAGGGGCGATCCGGCAGGACCGCCCCCTGATACTCCAATTCCGGCGCAGACGCGGACAGGTTACAGGCCGAGATAGGCCTTTTTTACTTCATCGTTGGAAAGCAGGGTTTCTGCCGAATCTTCCATGGTGATGCGGCCTGTTTCCATGACGTAACCGCGATGGGCGATCTTGAGAGCCTGGTTGGCGTTCTGTTCCACAAGGAAGACGGTTGTGCCTGACTCGTTGACCTTTTTGATGATGTCGAAAATCTGCTGGATGATGATGGGGGCAAGGCCCAGCGAAGGTTCGTCCAGCAGCAGCAGGCGCGGCTTGCTCATGAGTGCGCGGGAGATGGCCAGCATCTGCTGTTCGCCGCCGGAAAGGGTGCCGCCGTACTGCTTCTGCCGTTCCGCAAGAATGGGGAAGAGGTCGAAGACATAGTCGAGGTCGCGGCGGATGCCCTCTTTGTCGTTCCGCAGAAAGGCGCCGAGGTCCAGATTTTCCATGACCGTGAGCTGGGGGAAGATGAGGCGTCCCTCCGGCACCTGACTGATGCCGAGGCGGACAATCTCGTTGGCGCGCATGGTGTGGATGGGCTTGCCTTCGAAGAGTATCTCCCCGCTGCGGGGCGGTGTGCCGCCGCAGATGGACATGAGCGTGGTGGATTTTCCCGCGCCGTTGGCTCCGATGAGGGTGACTATCTCTCCCTGATGGATTTCCAGATTGATGTCACGCAGGGCATGGATGTTGCCGTAGTAGGTGTTTATGTTGACAAGCTTAAGCATGATCCTCTCCGAGATAGGCCTTGATGACGCGGGGGTCCTTGCTGACCTGCTCCGGGGTGCCATGCGCGATCATGCAGCCGTATTCCATGACGTAGATGCGTTCCGAAAGGCTCATGACCATGCTCATGTCGTGCTCTATGAGCAGAATGGCCATGCCCAGTTCATCGCGTATGCGCAGCACCAGCCTCTTGAGCGAGGCGGTTTCCTGCGGGTTCATGCCTGCGGCCGGTTCGTCCAGCAGCAGCAGGGTGGGGTCCGTTGCCAGCGCACGGGCTATCTCCAGCCTGCGCTGCTCGCCGTAGGGCAGGTTGCAGGCAAGGTCTTTGTAGTACTTGTGCAGGCCGATGTACTTGAGCAGTTCGTAGCTTTTATCCACGATTTCCTGCTCTTCGCGGCGCACGGCCGGGGTGCGCAGCAGCGCGCCCAGAATGCCCGCGCTGGTGCGGCAGTGGCGCGCGATCATCACGTTTTCCAGAACGGTCATGTTCTTGAAAAGGCGGATGTTCTGGAAGGTGCGGGCCATGCCGAGCTGGGTGACGAGGTTGGGCTTCAGCCCCTTGATGACGGTTTCCTTGCCGTTTCTGGGGGTAAAACGTACCTCGCCCTCGGTGGGGGTGTATATGCTGGTGATGCAGTTGAAGAAGGTGGTCTTGCCGGCCCCGTTGGGGCCGATGAGTGCCACGATCTCTCCCGCGTTTATCTGCATGTCCACTTCGTTCAGGGCGCGCAGGCCGCCGAAGTTCTTGGACAGGGAGCTGACATTGAGTACCGGTGTCATCAGGCGTTGCCTCCCTGCGCGCGGACAAGGTCCGGGTCGTCTATCACGTAGGTCTTGCCCTTGGGCGCGATGAGGCCCTGCGGGCGGAAGATCATCATCAGCACCATGGCCACCGCGAATATGATCATGCGGTATTCGGAGAAGGCGCGCAGATATTCGGGCATGAGCACAAGGAAGGCCGCGCCGAGAATGACGCCGAGGTTGGACCCCATGCCGCCCAGCACCACGATGGACAGGATGATGGCCGACTCGAAAAAGGTGAAGCTGGCCGGGTTGATGAAGGTGGTCTTGGCCGCGAAGATGACCCCCGCGAAACCGGCCCACGCCGTGCCGAGCCCGAAGGCCATGAGTTTGACGTTGACGCGGTCTATGCCCATGGCCTGACAGGCTATTTCATCTTCGCGAAGGGCCTGCAGGGCGCGGCCTATGCGGGAGTCTTTGAGGCGTTGCACGGCAATGATGGTGATGATGACAACGCCCAGCACGATGTAATAGATGTAGGTGTTGGCCTGCGCCACCGTGAGTTCCTGCCCGAAGAAGCCGGGACGCTGGATGCCTGAGATGCCCGAGGGGCCGCCCGTGAGATTGCTCCAGTTTTCCAGCACCAGCCGGACGATTTCGCCGAAGCCGAGGGTGACGATGGCAAGATAGTCGCCCCGCAGCCGCAGCACGGGGAAGGCCAGCGCGATGCCTGCAAGGGCGGCCATGACGCCGCCGATGGGCAGCGCTATCCAGAAGCCCAGACCGAAATACTGGTTCAGCAGGGCGTAGGTGTATGCGCCGATGGCGTAAAACGCCGCGTGCCCGAGGAACAGCAGCCCGGCAACCCCGACAATGATGTTCAGGCCGAGGCCCAGAATCACATAGATGAGGAAGGAAATCAGGATGTTGGTCTGATAGGTGCTCACCAGCAGCGGCAGGGACATGAAGACGGCGAAGGCCGCTGCGTAGAAGCTGGCGGTGAAGCGTTTGTCAGAGCCGAGCCGGTCTGTGAACGAAGGTTTTGCACCGGCCTGAGCGGTTTCTTTGGGCCTTCCTGCTTCTTTGCGGCGCATGGCCCAGCGCCAGACAAAGGAGAGCACGAAGGCGGCAACCGCAATATACGCAAGGTTCATCCATCGCCATTCCACCGTTTTTTCTATGGTGTTCACACGGATCACCAGCATGGGGAAGGTGAGGAACATGAACCAAGCGCTCACGATCAGAGATTTTTTGAGTTCTTGCATGACATGTATCCCACAGACTCGCGGCATCCGCCGCGGTATCAATATGCGTAAACGGGGCCGCTACACCTTTTCCACAGGAGCCTTGCCCATTATCCCGGAGGGCCGGAAAATGAGGAAGACCACAAGCAGGGTGAAGGCGAACACGTCTTCATAGTCACTGGAAATGTACCCGGTGGCGAAGCTTTCTGCCAGACCGAGGAACAGGCCGCCGAGCATGGCCCCGGGAATGGAGCCGATGCCGCCGAGAACGGCTGCCGTGAAGGCCTTTACGCCGGCGATGAAGCCGATCATGAAGTTCACCTGACCCACATGCGAGGCAATGAGCACGCCGCCCAGTGCGGCAAGCGAGGAGCCGATGATGAAGGTGGTGGAGATGATCCTGTCGGCATCTATGCCGAGCAGCATGGCCATCTTGCGGTTCTGCGCGGTGGCGCGCATGGCTTTGCCCATCTTGGTGTACTTGATGAACAGGGTGAGGCAGGCCATGGCTATGCCGCTGGTGACCACGATGACCAGGTTCGTGGAGCCGAAGATGTGAACGATGGGATCAAGGAATTCGAAATCGGGGATGAGCCTCGGGAAGGGCAGGAAGTCGGATGTCTGTGCAAGAATGACGTAGTTCTGCAGAAACAGCGACATACCGATGGCCGATATGAGCGGAGAGAGGCGTCCCGCATTGCGCAGGGGCTTGTAGGCCACCTTTTCCATGGTGAACCCGTAAGCCGCGCAGTAGATGACGGCCACCGTGGCGGCCAGCGCGAGAATGGCGAAGGCGGGGAAGCCGTATACTCCCAGAACGCCCGCCACCAGAAGGCCGGTGAAGGCCCCCATCATGTAAATTTCGCCGTGGGCGAAGTTGATGAGTTCGATGATGCCGTACACCATGGTGTAGCCGAGGGCTATCATCGCGTAGATGCTGCCGCGGGTCAGTCCGCCGAGCGACAGTTCGAAAAAGTAACTCCAATCCATGTGCGTGTCCCGTCCAGACTCCCCCGGGGCACCCCAGAGCATGACGGGGTGA
>CAYRLL010000022.1:0-35365 GCA_964425115.1 uncultured Desulfovibrio sp.
CCCGGAGGCGTTCCGCGGGCACGAGCGGGTAGCTCTCGGTGGTCGCGCACGCTGCGCAGTCTGAAGGGCCGCCTCTCCGCCTTGGGTGTTGACGATGCAACACTCAAACAGCTTGATGCAGAAGCAGCCGAAGGTTCCCTTACGTGGAACAAGCTCCTGCACACCCTCGGAAGCAGCCCACAGTTCTCCGGAAAAGAAGCCGCTGCCGCCAAGCTGGACGAATCCACACGCAACGGCACTTCGATCGCCCTGCAAAAGCTCGGGTTCACGCCGGAAGAAGCGGACGAGACCGTTGCCACCATGGAGGAAGGCAAACTGGCTTCCGCATGGAACCGCATCCTTGAAAAAATCAATTCCCTCGGCGCAGATGCCAGCGTTACCGTAACCCCGGAAGACCTTGAACACCTTGGCAAGGCCATGCGTCTGGATGCAGGCGGCATCACGCGCATGCAGCAGCTTTTTGCCGGGCAAAAGGAAGCACAGTGCGATCCCTCAACCCTCAAAGCACTGGTTGCAGAAATTTCCGGCAGCGTCTCCGCCAGGCAGGCTGCCTCAGAATCGCGCATCGCGGAACTCCGCGAAGTCCTCGCCCCGGTCATGGAAAAGGCTCTGGAGCGTTCCAGCCAGCTTTCCGCGGCAGATGCCCGCACCAGCAGGGACAGCAGGGCTTCCGGCATACTCATTAAAGACAGCGCCACAGCAGACGCCAACGGCTTTACCCACGCCGCGGCTCACTCCGCTGCTTCCGCAACCCGCAGGAATACTGCGGCTGAAGGCATGCAGGAGAAGAGTGATGCAGAGGCTGCCCGTCACGATGCACGGGAAACCAACGCCTCCATCCGCCGTTCCGAACAGGCTTCCGGTGTGCAGGATAACGCCAGAGGCAACAATGCCAACGGCTCTTTTGCAGGCAGGGACCAGTCCAGTCAGGCCAATCAGTCCGATCTGTCTGGCAACACGTCAGGCAACGCTTCGGGCCGGGAAAAGGATTCCTCCGCGCTCCGTAACCTTCTGGGGCGCCTTGAATACCAGATGGTGCAGCCGCAGGCGGAAATGGGCGCACCACAGCCTCAGTCCGGAAATACGGCATTCTCGCCCAACGCGGCTGCGGCAAAAGCTGCCGACCAAAGGCTGTTCGAACAGATCGAAAACGGCATGCTCAGAACCATGCGTGACGGTGCCCGCCAGATCACCATGCAGCTTACTCCGGAAGACCTCGGCAAGCTCACCATCATTCTTTCCGTAAAAAATAATGAAGTGAACGCCCTCATCCGCCCGGAAAGCGCAGAGGCAGCCAAAGCAATCAACGACCAGTTGCACCAGTTAAAGGCCTCGCTCGAAAATCAGGGCCTGAAGGTGGACAATATCGATGTGCAGACCAGCCTGCAAAACAACCTCTCCGGCAATGGCTGGCAGAGCGCCGCAGACCACAACGCGCATCAGGAAGCGACAAGAAAGTTTCTTAATCAGAGGCGGTTACACGCACTGCGTACCGAAGGCGAAGGATTGGCCCGGGAAATGCACAATGCAGATGAAACGGAAAGAAGTTCCTCCCGCACAGGGCTGGACATCATCGCGTAAGAGAGGTTTCCCATGGCAGTAGGTAGCGGAATCATCGGCAGGGCGGAACAGGAGTTCGGCCAACTGCAAGTCAAAGGCAAATCGGATCTTGGCAAGGAAGATTTCCTTACCCTGCTGGTCGCGCAGCTTTCGCATCAGGACCCGATGAACCCCATGGACGACAAGGAATTCGTCTCCCAGCTGTCGCAGTTCTCCAGCCTTGAACAGCTGACCAACATTTCCGGCGGCATCAAGGAGATGAACGAGTCCACCACCCGGCAGGAAATGATCAGCGCCGTCAGCTTCATCGGCAAGGACATCCGGGCAGAAGGCTACGGTGTCTCCAAGACCGACAAGGGCGTAAGCTCCCTCTACTTCACGCTGAACGACCCGGTAGCAAACGGCTACATCAATATTTACGACCCGAACATGAACCTTGTGCGTACCGAGAGCATCGGCACCAAACAGCCGGGCAACTACGAATACCAGTGGGACGGCAAGGACTACAAGGGCACCAATCTTCCCGAAGGCGTGTACAGCATCGCCATGTATGCCGAAAGCATGGACGGAAAACCCATTCTTGTCAGCACCGAGGTCAGCGGAACCGTGGTTGGCGTGCAGGCAGACGGTACAACCCAGTACCTGCGCCTTGAGGATGGACGTATGGTCAGATTCTCGCACGTTAAGGAAGTCGTGGCAAAATCTCCCCCCACTACCACGGAAGAAACACCATCGTCCGAAGAATAGCAACGCGGATTACATAACTTAACAAGAGCATACGCGGGCTTAACACGCCTGCACACAACATAAGGCACTGTGCGGAAATAACGGGCCGCACACGAAAAGCACCCCGGTGCTTTTGCAAGGAGGTCGATCATGAGTCTTACCGCATCCATGTGGACAGGAATTTCGGGCCTGCTGGCACATGGCGAAAAGATGAACGTTCTCGGCAATAACATAGCCAACGTGAACACCTTAGGTTTCAAGGGTGCTCGCATGGACTTCGAGGACTTCATCAATCAGGACATCAACAGCGCCGCAGGCGTAACGCAGGTGGGCCGGGGCGTCGCCATCGGTGCCATCTACGGAGACTTCAGTCAGGGCGCGTTTGAAACCACCACGGAAGCAACGGACCTCGCCATCGGCGGGAACGGATTCTTTCAGGTGAAGGTAAAGGGCGAAGAGTCCGTCTACTACACCCGCGCGGGCAACTTCCGCTTCGATAAAGACGGCTATCTGGTAGACCCGCACGGCTACGTGCTGCAGGGCTGGCAGATTTCCACCCCCCGCCCGTCTCTCGCCACGTCTTCGGCACAGGTGACAAGCACCTCTTCCGCCATCAAGGGATCGGGCGTGCCTGTGGATATCCGGCTGCAGGGCTTTACGGCAGAACCCAAGCACACGTCCAACGTGAGCATCATCACAAACCTTGATGCCCGCGACGGCGGAGATAAATCCACCAATGTGAACAACCCGTTCTTCTCGTTGTTCAGCAACTGGAACGGCCAGCCCACGGCAAACAATCCTCCGCTCGGCGAAAACGCCTTTGCCTACCAGACCACCGTCAAGGTGTATGACGAAGGCGGCACCGCGCACAACCTCACCGTCTACTTCGATCAGGTCAATGTAGATACCATAAGCAACGAGGCAAGCGGCCGCCGTTACTGGGAATACATTGTCACCATAGACCCTGCGGAAGACGGCAGAATTTTCAATGGCACCAAGGTAAACACCACCGGTGCCGCAGGCCTGCTCATGTCCGGCACGCTTACCTTCGACAGCGCGGGGCAGCTTGTGGACCAAAGCGCCTATACGCTGAAGAGCAATGCCGGCGCAGACCTCAAGCAGCTTTCCAACTGGTCGCCCACGGCGTTTTCCACCAACGGGTATCCCCTGTTCACGGCAAACTTCTCCAGCCTGTCCAACGCCAGCTACGTCACTCCCGGTTTTGCGGAAAACGTGGGCGGCACGCTCATGGAACTGAACCTCGGGCTCAAGTTCAAGGGCACCCAGACCTTCGCGGACCGGGCCAACTTCGATGCCTCCATGGTCGGCACAGATACCACCCAGCTCATGACAATGGGCAGCAACACGGAGCGGCAGTCGTCCGCCACCACCAGCTTTGCAGGTGCCTCATCCACCCTGCTGCAGAGTCAGGACGGCTACACCTTCGGCTTCCTGCAGAACGTGAGCGTGGACCGCGACGGCATCCTGCGCGGCAGATACTCCAACGGCGTCATTCTGGACCTCTACCAGATCACCCTTTACGACTTCCAGAGCGAGCACAACCTGCGCAGAGAAGGCGGCAACCTCTTCTCCGCCACCCGCGACTCCGGCGAAGCTCTGCCCGGCCCCGCGAACAAGAACGGTCTTGGCGCCGTCTATTCCAACTCGCTGGAGCAGTCCAACGTGGACCTCGCCAAGGAATTCGTGCAAATGATCACCACCCAGCGCGGGTTCCAGTCCAACTCCAAGGTCATAACCACCACAGATACCATGTTGGAAGTGGTTATCCAGATGAAGCGCTAATAGCAGCCTGAAATGATCGACCATATTGGGCGGTCGCCCCCGAAACCGACCGCCCGCCCGGAATGCCCGGCCTCCGCAAGGAGCCGGGCATTTGGCGTGGCCGCCCGCAAAAAAAGCGCTGCGCCCGGCTCTCAGCCAAACTGACGCAGCGCAGTGTCTTCACAACAAAGCTTACCGTTCTCAATCCATCGGCACCATATCCTTGCCCGATATGCGGAAATACGCCATGGACACTTTAAGGTCATCCAACTGCCCGGAAAGCGAGCGCGATGTGGCCGCTATCTCTTCCGAAGCGGCGGCGTTCTGGTGCACCACGGAATCCAGTGCCTGAATCCCCTTGTTCACCTGCTCTGCCCCCTGATGCTGCTCCGCGCAGGCAGCAGAAATTTCCTGCACCAGCCCCGCCGTGGATTCAATGTCCGGCAACAGTTCGGAAAGCATGGCTCCTGCCCGGTCCGCCACTTCCACACTGCTTATGGAAAGCTCTCCAATCTCCTCCGCCACCTTGTTGCTGCGTTCCGCAAGCTTGCGCACCTCGCTGGCCACAACGGCAAATCCTGCCCCGTGTTCCCCTGCCCGCGCCGCTTCAATGGCGGCGTTCAGAGCCAGCAGATTGGTCTGGCGTGCTATCTCCTGAATAAAGCGCGTCTTTTCCGCTATGTCCCGCATGGCGGTGACCGACTTGCGCACCGCCTCGCCGCTCTGCCGCGCGTTCCGCAATGAGGAAACAGCCATTTCCTCCGTTCTCTTGGCATTATGCGCGTTCTGTTCAATGTTCGATGTCATCTGCTCAACCGATGAAGAAATCTGTTCCACGGCCGCCGCCTGCTGCGCAGCCCCCTCCGCCAACGCATCCGAGGCACTGGAAAGCTCGCTGCTCCCCATGGCCACCATGTTGGTGGTTTCCTGCGCATCCAGAATAACGCCCCGCAGCCTTTCCAGCATCCCCTTCAGGCTGGCAACAAGCTCACCCATTTCGTCCTTGCCGGAATACTCCACACGGGCATCCAGATTCCCTCCTGCGAGGTGGGCAACATATTCCTTTATTGAAGAAAGCGGGGTAAGCAGGCTGCGTTTCAAAATCCCCCACGTGGCAGCGGCAATCACAAGCAGAATCACGCCGGAAAGCATGGCCACGTTCAGTTGTGCTGCCCGTATCTGCGCGTTCACCTCATCCATGGAACTTATTATTTCAAACGCCCCGTGCAGCTCCCCCGGCTTCCACCCCTCCTTCACACCTCCTGTCACATCAGGCTCGCCGGCAGGGCTGCCATGGCAGTACATGCATTCCTCAGTCAGCCGGATGGGACGAAAATACCGTATCTCGTTGCGCCCGAATATCACGTGCTCCGCCAGTCCCTCCCGTTCAAGAAGCCGCAGTACCTCCGCCTCCAGTTCCGTCGGCGTATTGGCAGGATTTCTGGGGCTGTTCTTGGGAACCCGGAACTCGTACCCCGCCTCCTGTGCGTTCACCCGCGCCATGTTTATGGCAGTAATCACGGGCACAGCCTGTACCACATGTTCCCGGGGAATCTCGGCAAAGGGCCTTAGCAGCCCAAGCTCCAGTTTGTTCGCCATTTCATTTCGGGCAGCTTCCGCCATAAGCACCACTGCCCGGCTCTTTTCCACCACGCTCTGCTCCGCCCCCGCCCGTATGTCCCGCACACGCAGAACGGAAAGAACAACCGCCACAATCAGCGGCCCTATCACGGCAAGGGCAAGCATCTTCCCTTTCAGACTGACTCGCTCCAGCATAGAACCCCCTGCGCACAGCAACGAATAACGACAACAGAATAACGCCACAGCCTTTTCTTACCCAAGGCATAAACAATGCCCTATAACCTGCACGCGCTGTATTATATCCTGTATTAGCAGGTCATAATCTGCGTGAAACGAAAAAAAGCGGGCATGGAAATCCCATGCCCGCTGTAGCTGTGCGGAGTATGCGTCAGAATTTTCAGGAACGCAGATTCAAAAAAGTTCCAATGGCAGAAGCTCCCTGAGCGTTAACCTTAAGCACTCCCTTGGGGGGGATACGCATAAGCACCTTGTCATGGGCTTCATCGGTTACCTCCACCTCAATCCGTCCTTGTTCGGTACGCATCACTTCAAACTTCAGGCGAACGCCCTGATCGGCCAGCCGGCTCTGCAGGGCACTGGCGGCGCTTTGAACAGTCTGCATATCCACGGCGTTATCCGATGCCGTGTCGAGTCCATTTCCCGTATCAACACCGTGCAAATGAGCGGGAGCACGTTCAGGATGAGAGGTGGTTGTGTTGCCTTCTGGGGCGGATGTTCTCGCGGAATCGAATTCGCCATATCCGGTCAGCAGACCGCTTTGAATTTCTAGCAGTCTCATGACGATTCCTCCCGGTACAATCCGGACAACCCGGCCAAACTTGTACTCTATACCTCCCCATATCGACCACTCTGTAAATCTCTTTACCCGTCACAGAAAAAAATACCCACCCCGCCTTCCTTGTCGAAGAACCGCCGCACCGGGCGGAAAATATTGACCATCTGAGAGCAAACGTACGCCTTAGGGGTTTTTAAGGTTTTGCAACCATCTGAAAAACAAGAACAAAAAACAGTTGGCATCTGGATTGCTAAGCAACGGTCAGTACAACAAGGAGGTTATACCATGTCTTTGGTCATAAATCACAACCTTATGGCGTTGAACGCTACGCGTAACCTGAACGCCAGCTACAGCCGCCTGTCGGACTCCACACGCCGCCTTTCTTCAGGTCTGCGTATCGGTACCGCAGCGGACGACGCAGCCGGTCTGGCCATCCGCGAACTCATGCGGGCAGATATTTCCACAATGAACCAGGGCATCCGCAATGCCAACGACGCCATTTCCATGATCCAGACGGCGGACGGAGCATTGCAGATCATCGACGAAAAACTGATCAGAATGAAGGAACTGGCGGAACAGGCAGCCACCGGTACCTACAACTCCGACCAGCGTCTCATGATCGAGTCCGAATACCAGGCCATGGCTTCGGAAATCACCCGAATCGCCAACGCCACGGACTTCAACGGAATCCACCTGCTGAACGGCACTCTTTCCGGCGATGTCCACAACGGAAGCGGGCTTAACTCCACAGGCAGGCTGAAGGTGCACTTCGGCACCGGCAACGACTCCGCGGAAGACTATTACTACATCCAGATAGGTATCTCCACGGCCTCCGCGCTCGGCATCGGCAACAGCGCACTCAGAAACAGCGCCGGGTTTACCATCTCCACCCAGTCCGCCGCGCAGGCCGCCCTCAGCGGTATCGACCAGGCAATTATTTCCAAGGACAAGATTCGTGCGGCTCTCGGTGCCCTGCAAAACCGCCTTGAGAACACGATATCCAACCTGTCCATTCAGGCTGAAAACCTTCAGGCTTCGGAATCCCGCATATCCGACGTGGACGTAGCCACAGAAATGACGGAATTCGTGCGGAACCAGATTCTGACACAGGCCGCAGTGGCCATGCTCTCGCAGGCCAACTCGCTGCCGCAGATGGCCATGCAGCTCATCGGCGGTTAACCGCGCCGGGGTTTTCGGTGTCAAAGGCGACCAAAGACAGAAAGGCCGGGGTGCTCCCCCACCCCGGCCCTTTCATGCAATCATTGGTCGGCGTCTGCTTCCAGCTGCCTCAGGGCTATACCCGCCGCTTTCTGCTCGGCCCGCTTCACGCTGGGCCCCTCGGCAGTCAGCACACGGCCATCCGGCAGCGCCAATGATACTTCAAACACCTTGGCGTGCTCCGGGCCGCTGCTGCCGGACAGGGAATACACAGGTCGCTCCCTGAAGCGTTTCTGTGTCAGTTCCTGCAATCTGCTTTTGTAGTCCTTGCTTTTCCCGCCCTCGGGTTCCTCCGGCCAGCGGGAAGCAAAGAGCACATCCACCACTCCCAGCGCCGCCGCATATCCGCCATCCTCAAACACCGCGCCCAGCACGGCTTCCAGCGCATCGCTCAGCAGCGAATGTCTGTCGCGCCCTCCCTGACTTTCCTCTCCTCTGCCCAGCAGCAGGCAAGATTCCAGCTTCAGCTCCAGCGCTATCTCCGCCAGAGAAGGCTTGCTCACCAACTTTGCCCGCATGCGCGTCAGGTTTCCTTCCCGGGCATGGGGAAACATGCTGAACAGCCGTTCAGAAACACACAGTTCAAGCACGGCATCGCCCAAAAACTCCAGCCGTTCATTATGTTCACCGCCCGTTCCCTGCTCGTTGGCATGGGAACTATGCGTCAACGCCGTCTCCAGCAGCTTGACTTGCTTGAAGTGATAGTGGATAGAATCCTGTAGTATCGACAGTTTTTTCACCATATATTCTCCGCAGTGAGGGCCTATGGACTATCATGACAATATCGCGGCCCTGTTCAATCCTCAAAGCGTCGCCATTGTCGGGGCTTCAGCCACAACGGGAAAAATCGGCAACGTGGTGCTCGCCAATCTTCTGCAGGCGGGCTACTCCGGCCGGGTGTACCCGGTCAACCCCAAGTCGGACACTATACTTGGTTGCCCGGTGGTGCGCAACATAACGGCGCTTCCGGAAGGAGTAGACCTCGCCGTGCTGTGCATTCCCCCGGCAGAAGTTGCCGGGGCGGTGGATGCCCTCGGACAAAAGGGGGTTAAGGCCGTTGTCGTCATCACCGCCGGTTTCCGCGAAGTAGGCGGCGACGGCTGGTTCATGGAAGAGCAAGTCAAAAAATTGGCAAACAGGCACGGCATAGCCCTGCTCGGCCCCAACTGTCTCGGCCTCATCAACACGGGGGCCAACCTGAATACCACGTTTGCCGTGGGGCAGCCCCGCAAAGGCAATATCGCGTTTTTCTCCCAGTCCGGCGCGCTCTGCGTTTCCATTCTGGACTGGGCACAGGAGCGCAATCTCGGTTTTTCCAAGTTCATCAGCATAGGCAACAAGGCCGTGCTGGATGAGTCGGACATTCTTGCCTATCTGGCGGAAGACCCGGAAACCAAGGTCATTATCGGCTATGTGGAAGGCGTGGAATCAGGCCAGCGCTTCCTCAAGGTGGCCCGCAGCGTCACCCGTGAAAAACCCGTCATCATGATCAAATCCGGCAAAACCAGCGCCGGTGCCAAAGCCGCCTCATCCCACACCGGAGCCATGGCCGGAGCGGATCAGGCGTATGAGGCCGCCTTTGCCCAGACAGGCATCATCCGGGTACATGCCCTGCGCGACCTGTTCAATCTGGCGCAGGCTTTTTCGCACCAGCCGCTGCCGCATGGTCCCAATGTCGCCGTGGTGACCAATTCAGGCGGCCCCGGCATTCTTGCCGCAGACGCCTGCGAGCTTTCACGTCTCATCATGGCCTCCATTTCTGCCCCCGCCGTGGAAAAGCTCAAGGCCATACTGCCCCCGTTTGCTGCCTTCTACAATCCGGTGGATGTGATAGGCGATGCCAAGGCAGACCGCTTCGCGGGAGCCATGGAAATTGTCCTGCAGGAAGAAAACGTGCACTCCATGCTCGTGCTTGTCTCTCCCACCGCCCGCACAGGCGTGGACGATGTCGCGCGAGAGATTGTCAACGTGGCCAAACGGCACACCAAACCAGTATTTGCCTGCCTCATGGGCGGCCCTGCGGTTGCGGCAGGCCGCGATATCCTGCTCAACGCGGGCATCCCCTGCTACGACTTCCCTGAACCGGCCATAAAGGCCATAGAAGCCCTCAGCCGCTACCGTGAATGGCGTGAACACTCCCTGCCCGTAGAGGTGTGCTACCGCCGCGATATCGGCAGAGCCAAAGACATCCTTCAGCAGGCAAGGGCGCAGGGAATGCAGGAGATTGTGGAATTTCAGGCACAGGGGCTGCTCAAGGCGTATGAACTGCCCATCCCGGAAACCCGCCTCTGCCGCACAAGTGACGAAGCAATAGCCGCGGCCCGGCAGATAGGCTTCCCCGTGGTGCTCAAGATAGCCTCGCCCCAGATATCGCACAAAAGCGACGTGGGCGGCGTCAAGGTCAATCTCAAGTCGCCTGAAGAGGTTCAGGCCGCTTTTCTGGATATCACCTCGCGCGCACAGCGCCTGCGCAAGGAAGCCTACATCATGGGGTGTCTGGTGCAGGGCATGGTGCCGGACGGCAAGGAGGTAATCATCGGCTTCAAGCGCGATCCGCAGTTCGGCCCCATGATCATCTTCGGGCTGGGCGGCATCTACGTAGAGGTGCTCAAAGACATTGCCTGCAGGCTTGCGCCCCTCTCATTGGGAGATGCGCAGGCCATGATACGCGAAATCCGGTCTTTCCCCCTGCTGCGGGGCGTACGGGGTGAAGATGCGGTCAACTTTACCGCCCTTGAAGACATTCTTTTGATAATGTCGCAATTATCGCTTGATTTTCCAGAGATTTATGAGGCAGAATTCAATCCCGTCCTTGCCAGCAGCAAGGGCGCTTGGGTGGCGGATGTGCGCGTCATTCTCTCCCCCGACTAGCCGCAGCATACAGCGGCGGTTTCGGCGGGAGCCGCACGGGACACGCGGTAACGGATACGATACGTCAACCGCCCGGACGGGCAACACTACAGGAGGACACTATGGCTGCCGGTATCTACATTGGTTCGACGGCCGGGTATTCCGGCAAGAACATGGTTGTCATGGGCATCGGGCTGCGCCTTCAGAAAGAAGGACTGAACGTGGGCTACATGAAACCCGTGGGGGCCATGCCCGAAGAACGCGACGGCATCCTCGGTGATGAAGACGCCTTTTTCGTACAGGATATACTGGGGCAGGACGCCCCCGCCAATCTCGTCACGCCGGTGGTGGTCACGCAGGACTTCAAGGTACGCGCCTTCAGCGGTCAGTATGATGACCTCATGCCTTCCATCACCAGTGCCTACGACACCCTGAAAAAAGACAAGGACGTCATGGTGGTCGCAGGCTCCGGCTCCATGTATTCAGGCCGCTACTGCAACGTGGACGGCATCCGCGTGGTGCGGGAACTGAACCTGCAGGCTGTGGTCATAGACCGCCTGCACAAGGAGCTCAACTACGACTATCTGGTGGTGCTCAAGGATACGCTGGGTGACAACATGGCAGGCGTGGTGCTGAACGATATCCCCCCCAACTTCATGAACGAGGTGGACGGCCTCATCCGTCCCTTCCTTGAGAAGAACGGGGTAAAAGTGCTGGGCGTCATCCCCAAAGACCCCCTCATGGGTGCCATAAAGGTGGGCGATCTCGCGGAACGGCTGGGCGGCAAGGTCATCTCCGCACAGAACAAGTCCGACAAGGTCGTGGAAAACTTCCTCATCGGTACCATGCAGGTGGAAAACTTCATGACCCACTTCCGCAAAAACAAAAACTCCGCGATCATCGTGGGCGGCGACCGGTCAGATGTGCAGCTCGTGGCGCTGGAAGGCAACTGCCCCTGCCTCGTGCTCACGGGCAACCTCTATCCCAACGACATCATCCTCACCCGGTCGGAAGTGCTGAACATTCCCATCGTGGTGGTGCGTGACGACACGTATACCGTGGCCAAAAAGATGGAGATAATCCTCTCCCGCCACAAGCTGCGCGACGTCATAAAGATACGTCAGGGAGCGCAGCTGGTCAGCTCGTCCATAGACTTCGGCTACCTCAAGGAACGCATCGGACTCAAATAGGCACACAGAGCAGCCCTCTCAGCGGCGCTGCCACCAAAATGACAGGAAAGGGGGCAATATGCCCCCCTTTTCAATGCCGCCGGATCAATTCCGAACAGCCCCTTCCATGGACATCACGGGCGAAACCGCCCGGCGCATGGAATGCTGCCCCTGTCCCTTGGCAACTTCCGAAATTCGTTCGGAATAGCTGCTGCCGGCACTCAGGCAGACCACAAGGAACCCGATCAGCAGCAACGCCTTGCCCACAAACGTCATTGCCTTACGCATGGCACGCTCCTTTCGGCTTGCAATCCGGCTGCAGGGCGAATGGGGGTGTTGACCGTACAGACTGGGGAATCCAGCCCGGTCAGTCCCTCTGGTCTCTCCGGGCACGCCGGATCTCACAGACAGGCCGGGCTGGCCTTTCAGGCCAAAACCCCACGCTTTTCCCCTTGCATTTCAAACCCGTGTGGATATGGTGCCTCGCAGTGCCAAGACACACATATCCATGAAGAGGCAAATTCTGCCGGATATGCGTTTGTGCAGAACACAGCAAATTCCGTGCTAACTGACCGTCACTACTGGCCGCCTATATTGGCCGCCTATATTGCAAAAGGCCTCAACCCGGCAGCCATCCATGCCCAGCAGCACCGTCACCTCTCCGCCCGGTTCAGTACCCCCGTTCCGCAGCGCCCTGCCGTGGGTTCTGTTCATCACGGCCATGTTTTTTCTGAACCAGATAGCCCGCATGCTGCTCTCTCCCCTGCTGGTGCCGCTGCAGGAAGAATTCTCCCTGTCCCACGCAGCCACGGGCGGGCTGCTGTTATTTTCCTCGGTGGGCAACGCCCTCAGTATTTTCTGCAGCGGCTTCGTTTCCAGCCGGATGCACCACAGGCGCGTCATTCCCCTTTCGGTGGGCTGTTACGGCCTTGCCCTCCTCATGCTCTCGCAAGCCCAGACTGCCGCTCACCTCAGATAGGCTTCACCCTGTGCGGTGTTGCGGGCGGCCTCTATTTCCCTTCGGGAATGGCGGCTCTGGGAGCCGTTGCCGACCGTAAACACTGGGGAAAAAGCATCGCCGTGCACGAGCTTGCTCCCAACCTCGCCTTCATCCTCGCCCCTTCAATGGCAGAAGTGGCCTTTCTGTTCACAGACTGGCGCGGCGCGCTCCAGATCATGGCTGTCCTGTCCCTTACCGGCGCACTCCTGTTCCTCTTGTTCGGCAGGGGCGGCAGCTTCTGCGGTGAACCCCCCGGAAAAAGCACCCTTCCCGCCCTGTTCAGGCGGAGCGATACATGGATGTTTCTTGCCCTCATCGGTGTCGCCGTTGCCATGGAATGGGCACCCTTCAGCGTCATGACCCTGTTTCTGGTCAACAGCGAGGGCATGTCCCGGACAGATGCCAACACCCTCATCGCCCTGACCAGGCTGCCCACTCCCCTGTTCGCCCTCGCCGGGGGCTGGCTTACGGACCTGCTCGGAGAAAAGCGCATCCTCACGTATTCCTTTGTGGGGTGCTCCCTTTCCATCATGGCCCTTGCCTTTGCGCACGGAACCCTGCTGGCTATCGTTCTGTTCGTGCAGGCAGCACTGCCTCCGCTCATGTTTCCGGGCATCTTCAAACAGTTCGCGGCATGCTTCGAACCCAGAGAACGCTCACTGGCGCTCTCCATGACCATGCCTTTTGTCTCGTTGCTGGCAGCCGGTCTCATTCCGGCCATGATCGGCCTGTGCGGCGATCTGGGCAGCTTCGGCAGCGGTTTTTTCCTGCTCGGCGTAACCGGATTCCTCTGCCTGCCGGTCATACGCCGTTTCGGTGCGCGCCAATCGGCTTGACAGCAAAGCCCCTGCGCCATACCTATTGCGCGGAAGACAACCCCAAGGAGAATATTCATGGCATATGTAGTAAAGCTGGTTAAGCTGGTAAGCGGCGACATGGTTATCGGCAAGACCGGCGTGGAAGAAGGCAAGATGACCGAGGTCGCCGCGTTGCAGACCGTACCCACCCAGCAGGGCGTGCAGATGATGATGCTCCCCTTCGGCTATCCCTTCGAGCAGGACTTCGACGGCAGCCTCAGCCTTTCTCACGTGCTGTACGAGTACAAGAACTGCCCTGAGGAGCTGAAGACCAAATACATCGAGTCCATCTCCAACCTCACCCTCAGCACGGGCGGTCTCGGCGGCATGAACCTGCAGGGCGGCGGAAAGGTTTCCGATATTTCCAAGCTGCTCAAGTAGTTTCCCGGCTGTCATCTCACACGGTTTTCCGGGGCGGTGGCGCACACCGCCCCTTTTCCGCTTTTCTTCCGGAACCCTTCCGGCTCGCACAATCCCGGCACACGCCGCCCCTACCATCAAGGAAACACTCCATGCGCGAACTGCTCCCGCTTGTTCCCAAGCCCACGCGATACCTGGGCATAGAAGAAGGTGCCGTACACAAACAGCGAAACGCAGTATCCCTGCATGTGGCTCTCGCGTTTCCCGATATGTACGAGGTGGGTATGTCCTACCTCGGGCAAAAGATCCTGTACGGCATCATCAATCAGCGGGAAAACTGGTGGGCGGAACGGGTGTTCACTCCCTGCGTGGAAACCGCCGCAGTCCTGCGGTCGCACGGTACCCCTCTCGCCACTCTGGAGTCGGATACGCCGCTGCACCGCATGCATCTGCTGGGCTTTCATGTAACGCATGAACTTTGCTATACCAACGTGCTCTACATGCTCGACCTCGGCGGCATTCCCCTGCGCAGCAAGGACAGGGGCGATTCGCTGGAAACTCCCGTGATCATGGCGGGCGGCGGCTGCACGCTGGCTGCGGAACCCCTTGCCCCGTTCATGGATCTCATGGCGCTTGGCGAAGGCGAAGAGCTTATGGTCGAGCTGCTGGAGCTTCTCAGCCAATGCAGGGAGCAGGGCGTTTCACGGCAGGACTTCCTGCTCCGCGCCGCAGCCATCCCCGGCGTGTACGTGCCGTCCTTTTTCCAACCGCAGAACAGCGATGGTTCAGATGGCTACGCAAAACCGCTCGTCCCCGTCCGTCCGGATATCCCGGTCCCGGCACGGCGCGTGGTGCCGGACATGAACACCGCCCCCTTCCCCGTGGTCCAGCCGGTTCCGTTCGGTGCCGTGCACAGCCGTCTCGCGCTGGAAATTGGCCGCGGCTGCACCCGCGGCTGCCGCTTCTGTCAGGCGGGCATCATCTACCGCCCCGCGCGGGAACGTTCGGTGGAAGCGCTGGAAGGCATTCTGCATAAGGCCCTCAGTGCCACAGGCTACGATGAACTGTCCTTCCTCTCCCTGTCCACGGGCGATTTTTCCGCGCTGAAAACCCTGTTCACCCGCACGGTGGACCGGTGCAGCGAAGAACAGATTTCCGTCTCCCTGCCCTCGCTGCGCGTAGGCTCCATTGATGACGACATCATGGCGCGCATGGCGGGCATACGCCGCACAGGAGCCACCCTCGCCCCGGAGGCGGGCAGCCAGCGCCTGCGCGACGTGATCAACAAGGGAGTAACCGAGGAACAGCTGCTGCTCCATGTACGCAAGCTCTTCCAGCACGGCTGGCAACAGGTAAAGCTTTACTTCATGATCGGCCTGCCCACGGAAACAGATGCCGATCTGGACGCCATCGTAGACCTGTGCCGCAAGGTGCGCGGGGCAGCGGGCTACGTGAAGAGGCTCAACGTCACAGCGTCCATTTCGCCCTTCGTGCCCAAGGCGCACACGCCGTTCCAATGGGAAGCGCAGATTCCCCTTGCGGAAATCCGCCGCCGCATAGGCTACCTGCGTGATGCCTTTGCCAGAGAAAAGAGCATGCGCATGCGCTGGCATGAACCGGATTCCAGCGCGCTGGAAGGCATCTTCTCGCGCGGCGACCGGCGTCTTGCAGATGTGGTGGAAACCGCCTACCGCAAGGGTGCGGTCTTCAGCAGCTGGATGGAGCACTTCGCCCTTGCCCCATATCTGGAGTCCCTTGCGGAGCACGGACTCACCTATGAAGAATATATCGCGGAGCGCGATGTGCAGGCCCCCCTGCCGTGGGACCATATAAACAGCGGCGTCTCCCGAGAATTTTTGCAGAAGGAACGGGAACGCGCGTATGAAATGGCTGTGACGGATGACTGCCGCTATGCCGGGTGCCGCCTGTGCGGCGCGTGCGATGTGGGCAAAAAGCCGTCCCTGCTCGACCGGCTCACCCCGCAGACCACCTATGCCAACATCCTGAACTTTCCCGAACGCGACCAGCAGGCCCATCAGCCGGAAACGGACGACAGGGGCAACGTGCTGCAAACGGCGGGAGAAAGTAATAAACCTCCGCAGCTTGCCGCCGAACTGGGCCACAAGGCCGCCCATTACCGCATATGGTACAGCAAAGAAGGTCCGGCAACCTTCCTCTCCCAACTGGAGTTGCAGGCGGTGTTCGAGCGCATCTTCCGCCGTGCCCGCCTGCCCATGACCTTCTCGCAGGGCTTCCACCCCCTGCCGCTCATTTCCTTCGGCAAGGCGCTGCCCGTGGGCGTTGCCAGCAGGGCGGAGTGGGTAAACATCTTCCTGCGTGAAGATATGCCCGCACAGGACCTGTTCCACGCCATCGCCACCGGATTTCCCCGCGGCATGGTCCCCACGCGCATCCAGCGGCTGGATATGGGCAAACGCCAGTCACAGGCCATTGCCGAAGATTTTCTGCTGGAATACACAGGTCCGGCCGAACGCCGTCAAGAATTTCAGAACGCGCTTACGGCGTTCCGCCAGTCGGACTCCCAGATATGGACCCGTGAAACCAAGAAAGGGGAACGTACTGTAGATATCCGGCCGATCTTCCACAAGATATCGGAAGAAACAGAAGAAGGCACCATGCTCACGCTGGACTGGTCGTCCACCTACGTCTCGCCGCTCAAACTTGTGCTGGCAGCGTTGCCCGGTTTCGGCCTGCTGGATTTGCGCCTCACCAAAACGGCCCAGCATATGGACTGACCCGCAAAACCGCTCTGCCCTGACCTGCTATGGCTCTGCTACGGGCTCCGCAATGGGTTCTGCTAGGGGCTCCGCGGTGGGGGTGATGACAATGATCATAACGGGGGCCGGGCCGTGCTCAGGCCCCCATCCGCTGCATGGAAGCGTCCAGTCCGCACTGCCGGAACACCTCCGCCACGGCTTGGCCCACCGGCTCTTTCAGGGCAAGCACCACGCCGCGGGCCTCCGCCGTTTTACGGGCGGCAAGCATCACCTGAACAAAGGTCAGGTCCGCTCCCTCTGCGGCGCGGGCGTCCACCTTCACGCTGGCGTGCTCCTGCATGAGGTCCAGCAGGGCTTCCCGCAAACGTCCGGCATGGGCAACGGTTATGTCGCCGTCCAGCAGAAGAACAGCCCCCTCTCCATCGGCGGAAACGGCAAACCCGTGCAGCGTTTCCCCGCCCGGCGTTTCCCTGCCCTGCGTTTCATAGTCCTGCCCGGTATCAGTCATGCCGTAGCCATCCCCTGCCGGTTCGTCCACCGCCCAGTCGTCCGGCACCTGACCGCCCTGTACCTGCTCGTCCTGTAGCTGCTCGTCCGGTGCCTCATCGTCCAGCATGAGCTGAATACCGCCCAAAGCCGCCTCCTCATCCTCCCTGCCTGCGTCCAGATAAGAAAGATCCGGCACCCTTCCGGAATCCACAAACAGGTCGGCATCAGGTTCCGGCTGCACCGGCTGGTCATGTTCCCATGCGCCGTCCATGCCGTCCGCCGTCCCTTCCTCGTCCGGCATATCCCCCATGCCTCCCGCCAGTTCGTCGTAAGCGGCTTCCAGCAAAACCTGCGAATAGTCTTTCTCTGCCCCGCTTCCGCCATCCTCCGGCTCCACGGATGCATTGCCGAATCCGTCAGCTTCCGCCGCAAAGTCCCCGCTGTCCGCCAAGCTGTCCGCAACATCATCCGTCAGGTTATACGGCAGGTCATACGGCAGGTCTTCCGGCCGGCTGTCCGACTGACTGTCAGGCTGGCTGTCCGGCAAATCACCCATCAGGTCGTCCACCGGAGCAAGGTCGGCAAACACACCTCTGCCCGCTCTTTCTTCCCACCCCGGCAGGGGGTCTTCATTAAGTCCGGAATCTTCAAAAACCGGCTCCGGCGGCAGCAATTCCTTTTCCAAACCGGCGGGATCATCCGCAGTGGCGTCTCCGATGTTCCGTACAGGCATGCCCAGTTCCAGCAAAGGAACGGTCTGTGCCGTCGCATAGTCCTCCCACGGCTCAAAGGGAATACGCCCTCCCTCCTGCAAATCCGCCATGGCAAGATTATACGCCTGCACCAGTTCATCCACCCCTTCCATGGGCTCGCCAAGCCCCTCTTCCGGTTCGCCGGTAAGATATCCCCCCTCAGTGAGGTTCCGCCACGAACCGTTCCCGTCCAGCACTCCCTGCACATCCACCGTGTGTATGCGCCCTCTGTCCATCATGAAAACCGCATCCACAAGGTCCGGCTCCAGAATGGTGGAAAACAGCACGTGCAGCCTGCCTCCTCCCGCCAGACAGGAGTCCACAGGCACATCAGCGTTCACCGCGCAGTGGCTGGCAAGCACATGTCCGCTCTTCTGCAAATATTCCAGCAGACTGAGGGGCGAATTGTCCTTGGCAACAATATCTTCCCCGGCATGAAACTCTATAAGATATAAGTAGGAACCGTCCCGCAGGCATTTTTCCAGTTCATACCTTCCCACGCGCAGGGCAGATGTCCCGTCAGGCAAAGGAACGGCATACAGCGTTTCCAGTTCCTCAGCCAGTTCGGAACCGGACCGGGCAAGCACGGCAAGGGTGTCATATGTCTGCCTGTACGCAGGCGAATCTTGCATATCTTCCTGCCCGTCCATGCCATGGCGCACCATCTCTTCAAAAAGGCGGCACGCCTTCAGGGCAGCCCGCACAATCTCCTGCGTAAGCTCCAGCGCACCTTCCCGCGCCATGCTGAACACGCATTCCACCATGCGTGCCATGCGAACAGCGCGCTCCATTCCCAGAAGCTCCGCCCCGCCCCGCAGTCCGTGCACGGTGCGTATAACCCGTCCGAGCAGTTCGGCATCCGCCTCCCCTTCAGACACTTCCAGTTCCAGAAGATACGGCTCCAGCCCCTGCAGAGCCGCCTCCGCCTGTTCCCAAAACACTTCCCGTAACGACTGTGCCATGCAAAACTCCATCCGCTGATGCCTGCCGTTATCCCCTTCATGGGTGCAACACGCCCGCCTCTGTACAGGGCAGCATTAAGTAACATACCTTTTTACAGCAACAAGGACAATATGCACCATTCTCCGCCGCAGGCAAAGAAATCACAACCAAACCTTGCCTTGAGGTGTTTGGCGATTATCTGTATCAAACCCGCACGGACACGTTGCGAACCGCCTGCCCCGGCGTTAGGGTATGCAAACGGTGCCTGTAGCCGGCTGCGGAAAATACCGTTCCGCAGACAGTTCAAAAATGGTACACTATCCCGCGCACGCCGCATTCAGGCCTGCCGGAAGGATGAATGCCTGCCACGGCCAGCATCTGCCTGTCCCCATTTTTGTCAGCCCCGGAGCCACAGCCCGAACACACAGGAGCTTCACAATGTTTCAACGCTTTTCCGGCTTCCTGTCAGGTCTGGTCATCATGATCGTCATGATATCCCTGTTCCACTTTGTGGATAAACCCTCTGAACTCAACAGCGAGGCCATGTTGCCCACTGCCAATTCTCCCGCTTCCCGAATGGAACCGTCTCCCGCAGCGGCCCCCCGGCCAAACGCCGCATCCGTTGCCCCCGTCTCTGCCGCAGACATTCCGCCATGGGGCGCAAACGTCACCCGCCTTCCCAACGGGCTCACCGTGCTCACGCTGGAAGACACGCGCTTCCCTCTCGTCTCCGTAAGACTCTATGTCCACGCGGGTTCCGCCTATGAATCTCCCAAGATCGCGGGCATAAGCCACCTGCTGGAGCACATGGTCTTCAAAGGCACGGAAAAGCGGCCCAAGGGCGGCATGGCAGAAGCCATTGAAGGAGCCGGAGGCTACATAAACGCGGCCACCAGCTTCGATTACACGGTCTACCTTGCCGATGTGCCGGACGCCCACTGGCGCACCGCCATGGATGTGCTCAAGGATATGGCCTTCCATGCCACCATAGACCCGGCCGAACTGGAATCGGAAAAAAAAGTGGTCATATCCGAACTGGAACGCGGCGAAGACAACCCCAGCCAGCTGCTCTTCAAGCATATTTCGGCAAAAACCCTGCCGGGAACGCCCTATGCTCACCCCATCATCGGCTACCGCGAAACGGTAAACGCCATCACGCGTGAAGACATAAAGAACTACATCGCAGAATACTACCAGCCCCAGTCCATGCTGCTGGTGGTCAGCGGCAATATCCGTCAGACAGAGGTGCTGCGCGAGGCGCAATCCATGTTCGGCAGCCTCAAGAACACGCGCCCCGTCACCCCGCCCGCCTCCATAGACATCACCCCCCTTGCGGACGGCCCCACCGTAACCGTGGAGCACGGCAAGTGGAACAAGGTGTACATGAGCGCCGCCCTGCCCATCCACGGCTTCAACGATGCCCGCGCCACCTCTCTGGAAGTGCTGGCGCAGCTCATGGGCGGCGACCCCACTTCACTGCTGTACCGTACCTTCAAGTACGAAAAGCAGCTTGTAGACAGCATCTCACTGGGTGCCTACGCCTTCGAACGGGTAGGCTTCCTGTACCTCACCGCCGTGCTCGATGCCGACAAGACGGAAACCTTCTGGAACGAACTGATGACCATGCTTGCTGGGCTAAACGCCTCGCAATTCACCGATGAGGAGCTTGAGCGCGCCCGCATGAATCTGGAAGATTCCATGTTCCGTGCCAAAGAAACCCTGCCCGGGCTGACCTCCAAGATAGGCATGTTCCAGTTCTTCAATCACGGCGAGCAGGGCGAGGCCAATTACATCCTGCAACTGCGCCAGACGGGGCACGCCCAGCTGCAGGAGGCCATAAACGCCTATCTGCGCCCGGAAAAGATGCACGCCGTCTTCCTGCTGCCGGAAGAAGCCTCCCTTAATGCCACCGCTCTGGAAAAAGCCACGCGCAGAATCTGGCCCGTCAACCCGGCGGCCGTGAAAAAAGCCGATGCGGAAGCGCGCGGAACCGAAACGGAAATCGTGGAACTGGGCAATGGCCGAACCGTCATCCTCATTCCGGACGACACCCTGCCCTATGTCTCCATGGATATGGTCTTTCAGGGCGGCGACAGCCTGCTCGAATCTTCCCGTCAGGGCCTGGCAGAACTCGCCGCCCGCACCCTGACCAAGGGCACGGCATCGTTCAACGCCACCGTCATGGAAGAATTCCAGTCCAACCGCGCCTCAGACATAGGTGCCAGCGCGGGCAGGCAAACCTTCACCGTGCGCACAAAATTCCCGGAACGCTTCAGCGACGACATGCTCGGCCTGTTCCGCGATGTGCTGCTCACCCCTGCCTTCGCTGACGAGGAAGTGGCAAGAGAGGTCACCAACCAGAAGGCGGCCATCAAATCGCGCGAAGACCAGCCTCTGGGCCTTGCCTTCCGCCATATGTTCCCCTTCCTGTTCCGCAACCACAGTTACGGCTATTACCATCTCGGCACGGAAGAAGTGCTGGATGCCTTCACCCGGCAGGATATACAAACCTTCTGGAACGAACAGATGCGGCATCCGTGGACCATCGCGGTATGCGGCCGGTTCGACCGCGATGCCATCCTCCGCATGGCAGCAGCCCTGCCCGTACCCCAGACGGAAAAGCTCTCCCTGTCCGCACCGGAATGGGGAACGGACCCGGCAAAAACCCTGACCCTGCAGGACCGCAATCAGGCCCACCTGCTCATGGTCTTCAAAACGGCCCCCATGGGCACGGAAGACGGACCGGGGCTGGACCTGCTGCAGACCATCCTCTCCGGGCAGAGCGGCCTGCTTTTCAGCGACCTGCGCGACAAGCACGGGCTCGGCTACACGGTAACCGCCTTCCCGTGGCAGTCTGAACTGGCGGGCATACTGGTGTTCTACATCGGCACAGACCCGGAAAAGGAAGAAGAAGCCCTCGCAGGATTCCGGCGTGTCATCGCCGACCTGCACGCCAACCTTCTGCCGGAAGAGCAGCTTGTCCGCGGCAAAAACCTGATGCGCGGCGATTACTACCGCAACCACCAGAGTCTCGGCAGCCGTAGTTCAGAAGCCGCAGGCCTCGCCTCCTCCGGTTTCCCGCTGGACATGAACAGGGTTGCCGTTGAACAGGCAGAAAAGCTGACAGCAGAAGACCTGCGTACTCTGGCCCGCAAATACCTCACGCCGGAATCCGCCTACATCATCCGGGTGGTGCCGTAACAAACCATCCCAAGAACAGTTCCCACGGGCCGGCCGGGCAACCTGCCGGCCCGTTCCTTTTGTGACAAACAGTTTTTCCGGGCACCCGGCCCACGCCGGAACGACACGCAGATTTCCTTTGTCTTTCGGACAAAAAGAACGTATTAGCCGCCCCGGAACCGTGCGTTCCCATCTTTTTTCCCCGGAGTAGATCACATGGCACTGAGCATCGGCATCGTAGGCCTGCCCAACGTGGGCAAATCCACCCTTTTCAACGCCCTCACCAAGGCGCAGAATGCGGAATCCGCCAACTATCCTTTCTGCACCATAGAACCGAACAAGGCCACAGTCCCCGTGCCCGACCCGCGCGTGGACGTGCTCACGCAGATAGCCAATCCGCAGCGTACCCTCTACGCCACGGTGGATTTCATCGACATAGCCGGTCTGGTCCGTGGAGCAAGCAAAGGCGAAGGGCTGGGCAACCAGTTCCTCGGCAACATCCGCGAGGCCTCAGCCATTCTGGAAGTGGTGCGCTGCTTTGATGACGAGAACATCACCCACGTGGAAGGCTCCGTAGACCCGCTGCGCGACATCGAAACCATAGAAACCGAACTGCTCCTCGCAGACATACAGGCCGTTGAAAAACGTCTGGATAAGCTCCAGCGTTCCTCCAAAGGCGATAAAACCATGCGCCCCGCCGTGGAAGCCATGGAACGCCTGCTCGGATTCCTGAACGCCGGAAACCCCGCATCCGCCTTCCCGGAACGCGGGCTGGACTGCCTTGCCTCCCATTTCCGCGACCTTGCCCTGCTCACGGACAAAAAAATCATCTACTGCGCAAATGTGGATGAAGACGGCCTGCAGGAAGATAACGCCCACGTCCGGCGTCTTGCCGAATTTGCCGCAGCCCGTTCCTGCGACATGGTAAAAATCTGCGCCAAGGTCGAAGAAGAGCTGCAGGGGCTGGAAGAGGCAGAAGCAAAAGAACTTCTGGAATCCTACGGCATAGGAGAAAGCGGCCTTGTGCAGGTCATCCGCACGGGCTACCACACCCTCGGGCTCATCAGCTACTTCACCGTGGGCGTAAAGGAAGTACGCGCATGGACCATCCGTCAGGGCTGGACCGGCCCGCAGGCGGCCGGGGTCATCCACTCCGACTTCGAGCGCGGCTTCATCCGTGCGGAAGTCATCTCCTATGACGACTACGTGAAGCACAAAACCGAGTCAGCCTGCCGGTCCGCCGGTGTCCTGCGGTCAGAAGGCAAGGAATATATCGTCAAGGACGGAGATGTGGTTCACTTCCTCTTTAATGTTTAGTAGGGTTGCCCCGTAGCCGCAGCGCCTGGCGTCTGCGGACACCTGCTGATACGGGGAAACGCCATGCACCACACAATTCATAGCCGGGGAAGCCTGCTCATCCAGTTCTTCCTCGGCTTTTTTCTCTGCGTCGCCGTCCTCGCCCCCGCAGCCCGCGCCGTAACGCCGGAAGAAATACGCGCACGCGGAGAACTCAGGCATCTTGGCCTGCCCTACGCAAACTTTGTCACCGGCCAGCAGGACGGTCTGGATACCGACCTCATACGGCTGTTCGCAAAACATCTCGGTGCCAAGTACACCTTTGTGGAAACTCAGTGGAATACCATGTTCGCCGACCTCACGGGCAAACCGCAGACCCCGGGAGGGGCTGCTCCCGCGCAACCACGGGGAGACATCCTCGCCAGCGGCATAACCATCTTCCCGTGGCGGGAAAAGCTGGTCCGTTTCTCCACCCCCACCTTTCCCACACAGGTATGGCTGGTAACCAACGCCCAATCCCCCCTCTCGCCCATTATCCCCGGAACCACCGTGGAAGCGGATATCAAATCCGTGCGCGCCCTGCTCAAAGGGGTAAGCGTGCTGGGCAAGGCGCACACCTGCACAGACCCCACACTGTATGATCTGGAAAAAGAAGGTGCCCGCATCGTCATCAGCGACATGAACCTGAATATGCTCGCCCCCGCCATTCTGCGGGACGAGGCAGACGCCGTGCTTCTGGACGTGCCGGATGCTCTGGTGGCACTGAGCAAGTGGCCCGGCCAGTTCAAGATCATCGGTCCCATTTCGGACGAGCAGCGCATGGGCGTCGCCTTCTCGCCGGATTCAGAAGCCCTTTGCGAGGCCTTCAATGCGTTCTTCCGCCGCTGTCTGCTGGATGGCACCTATGAAATGCTGGTGAAAAAATACTACCCGGATGCCATAGCCTATTTTCAGACCTACTTCGGACAGATACTGAATGACCAGGCTCCCTAGCGACCCCCTTGGGCAAAACGCAGCGCCCCAATCACGCGAAAAGCGCGATAACAACGGGCTTGAGAACGTGCCGGAAGCTCAGGGTCCGCCCGCCCCGCCGGTCCAGCCTCCGCAGACCACAGTGCCCGTGAATTCAGGGCGCCCCGCAGGGTGGCCCCGCGTGGCCCTCTACTGTGCGGTTTTTCTTATGGGCCTGTTTCTCTTCCTGCTCATCGCCCTGCTGCATGAATCCAAGGAAACCCTGCAGGAAGCCCAGCACGCGCGCGTCATTTCGGAAGCAGACAGAGAGGCACGCGCCTTTGCCCATTTCTTTCAGGAACACCTCCACGCCTTGACCGGGCTCGCCCAGTCCCCGCTCTTCGCTTCGTACTATCAGAACAAAAGCCTCGGCATGTCCATGAAGTACGGGCTGGGAGCAAGCATCACCCAGATTCAGGCCCAGCTGGAACGCTTCGTCAACGGCCACAGCCTGAACGGCGTTCCCGCATACGACCAGATAACGTATGTGGACGCCAACGGGGAAATGACGCTTCAGGCCATAGCCAGAGAAGCCACCCTCGTCCCGGCGCAGGACCAGCCCCTTTCCTCGCTTGCCTACCGCGACAGTTCATCACCTACATTGCATCTGGCCGACTGGAATCAGGGGAGCGTGGCCATTGTCATGCCCTACCTCTACGAAAACCGCACGCTGGGCCATATTATTGCCACAATCCCCCATGCCGCCCTGTCAGCCTATCTGTCTCTTGTAACGGCGGAAAGAAGCCACGTCTCGTTCCTCGTGCAGGGGAAGACCCGTTCCGGCCCTCTCATGAAGCACGATGCACTGAAAGATATCTCGCTGCCAGACCATCACAGGATACGTTCCGGGATTCTGGAATCAGTCTCCCTGCATGACAGTCTGGGCGCGCGGACAGAGGCGCACGCAATCCGCAACAGAATCGCCGGAACCAATTTCGACATCATTGCCCTGTATCCCTCTCTGCACGGCAAGGATGGCATGCTGCCGGAAAAAAACCTGCTCATTCTTTCGCTTATTGCCGCAGCCGCCCTCATTACATCGGTTGTCGCCGCCCGCATGGAACTGCGCAACGTCACTCTGCGCGCCAGACTGGATGAAGCAAGCCTGCACCGCAGCCTCATCAGCCGCCAGAACAGGCTGCTGCAGGAAGAGATAGAAGAACGCAAAAAGGCAGAACGCATTGCCGTGCTTTCACGCAGACAGGCGGAACAACTCAACAGGGTGGTCCCCAGTGCCGTATTCACCGTAAACGAACAACGCACCATCACCGCATGGAATGACAGGGCGGAGGAAATAACAGGCTATCCTGCAACCATGGCCATAGGGGAAAACTGTTCGTTCATGATGTCCACCCCCTGCGTCTCCCATTGCCCCATTCTGCACAATACTCCTCTGTCCAGCCGCGGCCTGCACTGCACCATACGCACCCGCACCGGGCAAAAGCGCATGGTCATCAAAAATACGGAGCCGTTGCTGGACACCGCAGGCAATGTCATAGGTGCCGTGGGCAGTTTTGAAGACATCACCGACCAGCAGAACACTCTGGCCGCCCTCGCCAAAGCCGAGGAAAACTACCGCGCCATAGTGGAAAACGCTCCGGACGGCATCTACCAGAGCACGGAGGACGGCGAATTCACCAGCCTGAACCCTGCCATGGTCGCCATGTTCGAATATGACAGTGCCGAAGAAATGTGCCTTGCCCTGAACAACAGGATGCAGATGTTCTATGCCTCCCCGGACACACGCGGCACCTTTGTCCAGCGTATGCGGCAGGACGGCTTGGTGCAGAATTTCGTCACACAGGCAGTAACCAGAACCGGCAGACACATATGGGTGGTGGAAAACGCCCGCCGCATCCGCACCCATACGGGCAAACCCGGGCTGGAAGGCTTTGTGCGCGATATCACCCCGCGCAGGCTTGCAGAGCAGCAGCTCATCGCCGCCAAGGAAGCGGCGGAAGCGGCAAGCAAAGCCAAAAGCGAATTTCTGGCAAACATCAGTCACGAAATCCGCACCCCCATGAACGCCATAGTCGGCATGGCCGATCTCACTCTGCGCACGGAAACGGACCCGCTCAGAAAAAAGAACCTTGCCGTGCTCCGCGATGCCGCCACCATGCTGCTCAAGCTGATGAACGAACTGCTGGACTTCGCCCGCATGGAATCCGGCAATTTCTCGCTGGACCCCTACCCGTTCGACCTCCACGACCTGCTGGATAACGTCCATTCGCTCATGCAGGTTCAGGCAGGGCACAAGAATATCACCCTGTCCCTGTCCGCAGACCCTTCATTGCCTGAGTATTTCGTGGGAGACGCCGCGCGCATCAGGCAGGTGCTCATCAACCTTGTGGGCAACTCCATAAAATTCACGGATTCGGGCTCCGTTTCCCTTCACTGCTCGGCATCGCAGGCAATCAGCGGAGCGGCTTTCCTCAAGAACATGCTGGATGACCGCATGTGGCTGCGGTTCACCGTCACGGATACAGGCATAGGCATTCCCGGCGACAAACTGGACACCATCTTCCAGAGTTTTGCGCAGGCAGACGGTTCAGTCACCAGAAGATACGGCGGCGCGGGGTTGGGTCTGGCCATATCCCGCCACCTTGTGGAGAAAATGGGCGGCACCATAGAGGTGGACAGCACCCTTGGAGAAGGCTCCGTCTTCCGGGTGGATATGCCGTTGTTCATTGCCGATGCCCCTCCCCTCAAATTGCGCCACACAGCCGGGAATGAACTTTCGGTCTGTGCGGAAGGCTCTGTCCGGTCGGCTGTCCATGCCGTGGAGTCCGCTCACGAAGGGGCAGGTAGCGGGCATCCCGCCCTCTCCAGACCTTCAGCCTTTTCCGGTCCCCTTGCTTCCGATCACACTGTCTCCGGTCCCATTGTCTCCGGCCTGAACCTTCTCGTGGCGGAAGACAACGTCTTCAACCAGATGGTCATAACCCAGATGCTGGAAATCGACGGCCACAACGTCACTGTCGCCCCGGACGGAGACACGGTGCTCAGATACATGGAACAACACAGTTACGACGCCGTGTTCATGGATATCCAGATGCCCATGCTCGACGGCATGGAAGCCACGCGCATCATCCGTTCCGGCACCCGGCCCGGCATCGCCCGGCAGACCGTCATCATCGTCCTTTCCGCGCATATAGAGCCGGAAAACCACGCCCGATATGAAGCAGCGGGAGTAAATGCCTGCCTGCCCAAACCTGTCACACTGGAACAACTGCGCGCCACGCTCTCCGCATTGTTCCCGGACAAGCTGGAAGAAAAACCGTCCGCAACCGCACGCCAATGCCCCGCTTCCGTCATCGCGGACAATACGCTGAGCGATTTTTCCCTCATCTGCAGGCAGCTTGCCGGAAAAAAACAGGTCATCTCCACCCTGCTCTCCGTTTATTCACAAACGGCTCCCCATGCCGTGCAGCAGATGGAAGAAGCTCTGGCAGGCGGTGCCTTCGCAGACCTCAGCCGCATGGCCCACTCCCTCAAATCCTCGTTACGCACCATCGGAGCGGAACCGCTGGCAAACATTGCTGACCAGATAGAAAGCCATGCCGCCCCGGAAGACCTGCCGCGCCTGCTGGCAGAGCTTATAACCGGCGTGGAACAGACCGTGCGGGAAACCTCCGGCTACCTTGAAAACATACACACCCTGCTCCCGGACTGACCGGCCTTCATCCGCTCCTCTTTCGCCTCCACCCGCCCCACCCTGCCCCGTCCTTTGGGCGTACCCCTGTTATAACTTGGCAATTTCCCTTGAGATGTCCTTCTCATACGGGTATAACCCGTTCCATTGTCGTTCAACTTCTTCACCGTGTTACAGGATAACGCATGGCAGCACACCCTCTTGCGGGAGAACTCAGCCCTGCCGGGCTTCTGGTTAACATTCCGCAGCTCATATCCGCCTATTATCTCGACCAGCCGGACATGACCGACCCGGCTCAGCGGGTTGCTTTCGGCACGTCAGGGCATCGCGGCAGCGCCCTCAACCGCGCCTTCAACGAGGCGCACATCCTTGCCGTAACGCAGGCGGTATGCGATTACCGCCGCAAGTGCGGCATCAACGGCCCGCTCTTCATGGGCAAGGATACCCACGCCCTTTCGGAACCCGCCCACAGTACCGCGCTGGAAGTGCTCGCCGCCAACGGCGTCACCGTGTTCGTTGACCACAAAGACGGCTATGTCCCCACACCCGTCATCTCGCACGCCATCCTCTGTTACAACAGAACCCGCACAGATACGGCCGCGCAGGCGGACGGCATCGTCATCACGCCGTCGCACAATCCTCCGGAAGACGGCGGTTTCAAGTACAATCCTCCCCACGGCGGTCCCGCCGACACCGATGCCACGGCATGGATAGAACAACGGGCCAATGCTCTGCTGGAGACAGGAAACGACGGCGTGGCGCGCATTCCCCATCACAAGGCGCGCAAGGCCGGAACAACGCAGTATTACGACTACATCACCCCGTATGTACGCGATCTGGCATCCGTTCTGGATATGCAGGCCATACGCTCCTCAGGCATCAGGATAGGGGCAGACCCGCTGGGCGGCTCATCCCTTGCCTACTGGGAACCCATCGCGGAACAGTACGGGCTGGACATAACACTGGTGAACAGGGAAGTGGACCCCACCTTCCGGTTCATGCCGCTGGACAAGGACGGAAAGATACGCATGGACTGCTCGTCTCCATGGGCCATGCGCAACATGATCCGGCTGAGCAGCTCATACGACATCGCCTTCGGCAATGACGCAGATGCAGACCGCCACGGCATTGTCACCCGCTCCGGGCTCATGAATCCCAACCACTACCTTGCCGCCTCCATCCAGTATCTTTTCACGCACCGCAAGGGCTGGCGTGCAGATGCCGCCATCGGTAAAACCCTTGTCTCCAGTTCCATGATAGACCGGGTGGGCAAGGAGCTGGGCAGGCCCGTGTGCGAGGTTCCCGTGGGTTTCAAATGGTTTGTGCCCGGTCTGCTGGAAGGCTCCTGCGGCTTCGGCGGAGAAGAAAGCGCGGGAGCGAGCTTCCTGCGCCATGACGGAACGGTCTGGACCACGGACAAGGACGGCATTCTCCTCAATCTGCTGGCGTGCGAAATGCTTGCCGTAACCGGCAAGGACCCGCAGCAGTCTTACGCCGCCCTTACGGAACGCCACGGCACTCCCGTTTATGAGCGTCTGCAGGCTCCGGCAGATGCCCGCCAGAAAAAGGTGCTCAAAAACCTTTCGCCCGATGCGGTCCGGGCCGAACAACTCGCAGGCTACCCCATCACCGCCAAGCTCACCCACGCACCGGGCAACGGTGCCGCCATAGGCGGGCTCAAGGTGGTAACGGAAGCAGGCTGGTTCGCCGCCCGCCCGTCCGGCACGGAAGACATTTACAAGATTTACACAGAGAGCTTTGCCGGGCAGGACCACCTGCGCCAGTTGCAGGATGAGGCCAGAACCATAGTGGCAGATGCGTTCAGGCTTGCCGAAAAGGCTGTGGCAGGAATTGCGCAAGGATAAGCGTATTGACGCCTCTGAATCCGGGGAGTACTGTTTCTCCGGCATGTTCCCGACTATTCTGGAGGGTAGGAATGAAGTTTCTGATCGTGGATGATGACTTTGACAGCCGCAGACTCGTGCAGAAGATTTTGCACCCGTACGGGTATGTTGATGTGGCGGCAGACGGCGAGGAAGGCGTGGAAGCGTTCCGCACCGCTCTTAAAGATGGCGAACCGTACGATGTCATCACGCTGGACATCATGATGCCCAACATGGACGGGCAGGACACCCTGCGCGAGATCCGTGAAATTGAAAAGGAAGTGGGCATCCCCGCGGAAAAAGCCGCCAAGGTCATCATGATTTCCGGCCTTGACGACTCCAAGGAAGTGCACGATGCCTTCTTCCTCGGACACGCCATAAGCTACATGGTCAAACCCATCCGAAAGCAGACGCTGCTGGACGAAATCCAGTCGATGGGTGTCACCTTGGAAAAATCCGCCGAGTAGCCCGTGAAAACTGTATTCTCCGGCCAGCCTCACCTCTGTGTGCGCTGGCCGTCTTTTTTTGGTCACGGTGCTGCTTCTGGCATATTTTCCCTCTTTTTTTGCTGAAAACGCACATACACCCTTGCTCATCCCGATGAGCAAATGTATGCAACAGCAACGGCAGCCACCGGCTGCCCCAAACCACACAACCACAACTCCAACCCACCAAGCAGGAGGCATAACCTCATGAAAACCCCTGAAAATCTTCTGTACAACAAAACCCACGAATGGGCCGACATCGATGGAGACATCGCCGTCGTCGGTATCACCGACTTCGCGCAGGAACTGCTGGGCGACATCACCTTCGTGGAACTCCCCGGCGTGGGCGATACCGTGGCTGCCGGTGCCGAAATGGGGTCCATAGAATCCGTCAAGGCCGCCAGCGAACTTTACGCTCCCGTCAGCGGCGAGGTCATCGCCGTAAACTCCGCGCTGGAAGACTCCCCCGAAAAAGTGAACGAATCCCCCTACGAAGAAGGCTGGCTCATCAAGGTGCGCATTTCCTCCGAACCCGGCAATCTTCTCTCCGCCACGGAATACGCAGAACTCGCCGCCAGCGAGGAACATTAACAGGCGTAAAAAGTCGTTTCTGCACGCCGTATAATAAGGTACACTGCGGGGCGCGGAGAAGATTCAGTGCATAAGCGTATGGTGTCATACGCCATATCCGCACATCTTCCGCAAGGCCTGCGCGCACTGCCTTTGCATGCGGCTGCTGCGCGACATTTCGCCGTCGCCCTGACAGTTGTGCGTGCCGTCCGCGAACAGCACGGCACAGCGTCATGCGTATCGCGTGTTCCCGTCACCCGGCTTACCCCGGATGCGCCCATCGTTCCTTAACCCTGCCGGCGCCGTCAGGCGCTCTCGCAGGCCGCAGGAGGCCATATGCCTTTCGTTCCGCACACACCGGATGACCTCAAAACCATGCTCGACGTCATCGGCGTCAGAACCATGGAAGACCTGTTCGCAGACATCCCCGCCGCCATGCGCCCCAAAAGTTTCGACCTGCCGGAAGGCGTCAGCGAAATGGAAGTCTGCTCCCATCTGGAATCCCTCGCCGCCAAAAACCGCACAGACCTCGTCAGCTTTCTCGGTGCCGGGTTTTATGACCACCACATCCCCAAAGCCATAGAAGGCCTCATCTCGCGCGGCGAATTTTACACAGCCTACACGCCCTACCAGCCGGAATCCTCCCAAGGCACCCTGCAGGCGATTTTCGAATTCCAGACGGCGGTATGCCGCCTCACAGACATGGATGCCTCCAACGCCTCGGTATACGACGGCGGCTCCGCCATATTCGAAGCCATGATGATGGCCGTTCGCGCCACCAAGCGCAGCAAGCTCGTCATCTGTGAAGCGGTAAGCCCCATTTACCGCACCATGCTCGCCTCCTATACGTCCAACCTCAACCTCGCCTTTGTCACCGTCCCCCATGTGGACGGCATGACAGACATAGAGGCGCTCAAGGCCGCCATAGACGAAGACTGCGCCGCCGTTGTGGTGCAAAACCCCAATTTCTTCGGCAACATGAGCGATTTTACAGACCTCTTCGCCCATGCCCATGCCAAAAAGGCGCTGGGCATCGTTTCCGTCTACCCGGTCATGCAGTCGGTGCTCAAAACCCCCGGCGAAATGGGAGCCGACATCGCCGTGGCAGAAGGCCAGAGCCTCGGTCAGCCGTTGTCCTTCGGCGGTCCCTACCTCGGCATGATGGCCTGCACGGAAAAGCTCATCCGCCAGATGCCCGGCCGCATCGTGGGCCGCACGGAAGACATGGACGGCAAGGAAGGCTACGTGCTCACCCTGCAGGCCCGCGAGCAGCACATACGCCGCGCCAAGGCCACGTCCAACATCTGCTCAAACCAGGCCCTGTGCGCCCTGCGCGCCCTCATGCACCTGTGCCTGCTCGGGCCGGAAGGCCTCATCCGCACGGCGGAACTCTCCATGGAGCGCGCCCACTACCTTGCAGACCGCCTCACCGCCATTCCCGGCATCTCGCTCCTGAACGATGCCCCCTTCGGCAACGAGGTGGCCGTGCGCCTGCCCATCAGCGCCTTCGAGGCCGTGGACAAGCTTGTGGAGCGCGGCTACGTGGCAGGCTTCCCCCTCGGCAGGTACTACAAAGACATGGACAACGTCCTGCTCATGGCCTGCACAGAGAAGCACACCTTTGAACAGGTCGGCATTCTGGCCGAAATGCTGGGAGGAATACTGTAATGAAGACCGTCTTCGCGCAATCCGTTCCCGGACGCTCCGCCTGCCTGCCGCCCATGCCGGAAGAGCGTGCGGAAAGCTTTATCCCCAAAAACCTGCTCCGCGCCCGCAAACCCGCCCTGCCGGAAATGAGCGAGCTGGATGTTGTTCGCCATTTTTCGCGCCTCAGCCGCCTGAACTACGGCGTAGATTCAAACTTCTACCCGCTCGGCTCCTGCACCATGAAATACAACCCCAAATTCACGGAGCATGTGGCCGCCCTGCCGGGTTTCGCCTCGCTGCATCCTCTGCTTCCGCAGATAAAAAGCGCCGGTCTGTACACGCAGGGCGCGCTTGAGGTCATGTACGAAGCCGAACGCCTGCTGTGCGAAATCACAGGCATGCACGCCTTCACGCTGCACCCCATGGCCGGGGCGCACGGCGAGCTTACGGGCGCCATGCTCATCGCGGCCTACCACAAGGACAAGGGCAACAAGAAGACCAAGGTCATCTGCCCGGACTCCGCCCACGGCACCAACCCCGCTTCCGCAGCCCTTGCCGGGTACGAGGTCGTGAATATCGACTCCAAGGACGGCATGCTGGACCCCGAAGCGCTGGAAGCCGTGCTCGATGACGAAGTAGCCGCGCTGATGATGACCTGCCCCAACACCCTCGGCCTGTTCGAGAAGCACCTGCCACAAATCGTGGAAAAGCTGCGCAAGGTAGATGCCCTGCTCTATTATGACGGTGCCAACCTCAACGCCATCATGGGCAAAATGCGCGTGGGCGATGTGGGCTTCGATGTGGTGCACCTCAACCTGCACAAAACCTTCGCCACCCCGCACGGCGGCGGCGGTCCCGGTGCCGGTCCCGTGGGCGTGTCCGAACGTCTGGAACCCTACCTGCCCATCTCCCGCGTAGACAAGCTGCGCGACGGCCGCTTCTACCTGAACTACGACTACCCCAAGTCCATCGGCTTCATGGCCCCGTTCTACGGCAACTTCGGCGTGGTGCTCAAGGCATACGCCTACATCCTGCGCCTCGGCGGCGAAGGCTTGCGGCGCGTGTCCGAATATGCGGTGCTCAATGCAAACTACCTGCGCAAACGGCTGGAAGAGCACATGCACATTCCCTACAACCGCATCTGCATGCACGAATTCGTGGCCTCCGCCTGCGACCAGCAGGCCGCCTGCGGCGTGCGCGCGCTGGATATCGCCAAAGCGCTGCTGGATAAGGGCTACCATGCGCCCACCATCTATTTCCCGCTCATCGTCAAGGAATGCATGATGTATGAGCCCACGGAAACAGAGAGCAAGGAAACGCTGGATGCCTTTGTAGACGACCTCATAGAGATTCTGGAAACCGCCAAGCGCGATCCCGTGGAACTGCAGCAGGCTCCGGTAAAGACCCCCGTGCGCCGGCTGGACGAAACCAAGGCCGCCCGCGCGATGATCCTCATCGACCCGGCCTAGGATACCGCCATGACCTACGATTGCATCGTCATAGGGGCAGGCCCCGGCGGCATGAGAGCCGCCATGCAGGCCGCACAGGCAGGCCATAGCACCGCGCTGGTGGAAAAGGAAGATCTGGGCGGCACCTGCCTGAACTGGGGGTGCATCCCCACCAAGCTCTTCCTCGGCTCCACGGCGGCAGGCCCCATGCTGCATGTCCAGCAGAAGCTGAAAGGGGCAGAGGGCCACCTCCGGTTCGATCTTGCCGCCATGCAGCAGCGCAAAGACCGCTTCCTCAAGGGCAGCCGCACAGCCGTGGGCAAGCAGTTGCAGGCGCTGGGCGTGGATGTGTTCAGCGGAACAGCCGCCTTCCGTGGCCCCGGCACCCTTGCGGTGACCAATGCGCAAGGCACAACCGAACTCGCATTCGCACAATGCGTCGTGGCCACAGGGTCCATGCCTGCGGCCTTCCCCGGTCTGGAGCCGGATGGCGACTGCGTGCTGCACTCCTCCCATGTGCTCACCCTGACCGAAGCCCCGGAATCCATGATCATCGTGGGCGCAGGTGCCATCGGGCTGGAAATGGGCGACTTCTTCAGCCGCCTCGGCACAAAGATAACCATCGTGGAAGGCATGGACCGCCTCGCCCCCACGGAAGATGCGGATATAGCAGATGTGCTGGCCAAGCAGCTCAAGCGCGAAGGCTGGACAATCCACACAGGACGCAAGGTCGCCTCGCTCAGAACCGTAAACGGTGCCGCCGTGCTGACCTTTGAAGATGGCGAAACCCTCACCGCTGCCAAGTCGCTCATGGCGGCAGGCCGCAAGCCCGCAAGCGCGGGATTGCAGATAGAGGCTGCTGGCGGAGCAACGGTCGGGTCCGGCTGGATCAAAACAGACGGCTGCCTCAGGGCGTCCGATACGGTATATGCCATCGGCGACATAAACGGCCGCACCCTGCTGGCCCATGCGGCGGACCATCAGGCCCGGTATGTGGTGCGGCATATGTGCGGCAAAGAGCAGGCGGAATATGCTTCCGGCCCCATGCCTGCCTGTATCTACGGGCATACAGAGGTCATGCGTGTAGGTGCCACGGCGGCGGAACTGAAAGCGGCGGGCAAGTCCGTGGAGGTGTCTGTATCCCAGCTTATCGCCAATCCCATCGCGCAGTCATACGGCACCACGCATGGGTTTGTGAAAGTGCTGTGGGTAGAAGGCAAAATGGCGGGTATTGCCGCCGTGGGGCATGGTGTGTCGCATCTTGTGGCGGCTGCCACCATCATGGTTGCGCAGCAGTGGACAGAAAAAGATGTGCATTCCATTATCTGGGCGCATCCCACGTTGGATGAAGCGCTGGAGGCAGCGGCAACTGC
>CAYRLL010000023.1:0-34484 GCA_964425115.1 uncultured Desulfovibrio sp.
CCGTTGGGCTTGATGGCGTCGATGAAGATGTTGTTGGGGTGGTTGTTGTCGTTCTTGCAGAGGCGGCGGCCCATGATGCGGTTCTTGGCCACTTCGCGGGGGAGCAGGATTTCGATGACGTAATCCAGCTTGATGTTGGCGGCCTTGAGGGCATCGTACAGCTTTTCGGCCTGCACCATGTTGCGGGGGAAGCCGTCGAGCAGCCAGCCGTTGGGACCGGCACCCTTGAGGGTTTCCAGAACCATGGGAATGGTGATGTCGTCCGGTACCAGATCGCCACGGTCGATGTATTCCTTGGCCTTTTTGCCGAGTTCGGTGCCGCCGCCGATGTGCTGACGGAAGATGGCACCGGATTCGATGTGGTCAAGGTTATATTTCTTCTTCACCAGAGCACCCTGAGTGCCCTTGCCGCTGCCGTTGGGTCCGAAAGTGAGAATGTTCACCTCATTCCTCCTTGTCAAATATTTCACATGCTCTTAGCGTGAACGCAGACTGACTGTCAACGGAATGCTTGCTGAAATAGCCGTTCATGAGCGGGAAAAGAGGATGCTTCCTCTTGTTATCGTTGCCGTTTTGCCGCCCGGGAATTGCACCTTGCAGCCGCCTTGGTTGCGCAGCCATGCGGCATCTAGCCGGAGCAGGTTTTCCAGCAGGGGCTGGCCCGGTCCGAGCAGCTCCAGGCTGCGTTTATAGAGCCGTAATCTAAGGGCTTTTGATGCACTCTTCAGGTCGGTTTTTGAAAGTACGATGGATGAAGGTGTGCTGCCGGATGCGGATTGCGTCTGCGTTTTCTGCCGGGATGAAGGTCCGTTAGCACAACCGTCTGGGCTGGCTGAAGTGATAAAACTGGCGTTACCGGTGCAACTGGCTGAACTGATTGAATTGCCCGAACTGTTTGAACCGGCTGGACTGGTTGGATTGGCGCAAGGCGTTTTTTCTCTCGTTTGGGCGGGGATGGCGCGAGAGGAGCCGGGAGAGGAGCCGGGAAAGGTGTCTTTTCCCGACACTTCTGTTAGAAAAAGTCTGTCATTTTTCATGACATCCTGTGAAAACAGGATGTTATCTACCTGCTGCGACCAGTGTTCGCTGTCTGTGCGGGCAAGGCGCCAGAGGCCTTCTGCGGATTCCAGAAACGCCGGATTCTCCTGAAGGAAGAGGGGGAGGAGGGTGGAGCGGATGCGGTTGCGAAGGTAAGCAGGGTCTGCATTGGAGGCATCTTCGCACCACGGGATGGACAGCGCGGAGAGAAAGTCTTCCAGCTTGTTCCTTTTTGTCACAAGCAGGGGGCGGATAAGCCTGCGGGCGGGGCAGAAGGCATCCATGCCGCCAAGGGCGGGCCACCCCGTGCCGCGCAGCAGGCGCATGAGAATATCTTCTGCAAGATCGTTCAGGTGATGCGCCGTGGCAATGTAGTCGCAACCGCTTTCTTTGCGGGCGGATTCCAGAAAGTTGTACCGTGCGTGGCGCGCTGTTTCTTCAATGCCTGTGGCGCGGGCTGCGGCAAGAGACGCTATGTTTGTTGCGGCATGAATAAACGGCAGCCCGAGAGCGTTACTGAGCGCGCGGACGTATTCCTCTTCTTGCGCTGATTCCGGGCGCAACTGGTGGTCCAGATGGGCGACGGCAAGCCGGCAGCCCAGCCGGGGAGCGAGGCAGTGCAGCATGAGCAGCAGGGCTGTGGAGTCGCAGCCGCCGGAACAGGCGATCAATATGCCCCGGTTTTCAAATGTTGCCGGGGCGGTTTGCCCGGAATGGCAGGGGGGGAGAGTACGCGGTCTTTGCCCCGGTTCGCAGGAAGATGAGATGGCGGGGGCGATGTCTTCCCGTATGAACGTTTCCGTTTGCAGGCAAAGGCGCGCAAGACGGGGCGGAAGCTCCTGAAGGGAGCGTGGCAGGTGCCGGATGGGACTTTCTTGGCTCATGAGGTTTGCTGCCTTGCATGCCGGTTTTCCGGCATCCCGGATGCGGCTGGTGCCGCGAAAAGACGCCATCCGTCAGGGGAGAATGCCTCCGCACGCCGCAGGCGCAGGACTCCTGCTATCAGACGTAAATGCCCAACTGCGCGAGCATGTCATCCAGATACTGTATCATGTGTTCCCGCAATTCCGGAGAGGCATAGCAGACGCAATCGCAACGCAGGCGGTTGCGTGCCCGCACCAAGAGTTCCATGCGCAGCATGGGGCCGTCTATTTCCAGCGCCATGCAGTGCGGGGCGCAGTCTGTGTGTTCCGCCTGTGTCTGGCTGAGCATGGCTTTGGGCAGGGGCAGCCAGAACAGGTCCGGCATGGTGCCGCCCAGTTCCATGGAGTTCAGATGGTCGCGCACTGTCCGGATATCTTCCGGGGTCAGGTCTTCAATCACGTAAAGCTTCATGCGTCGTCTCCGGCGGAGGGACAGGAGTGGTGGTTCCTGCGGCTTCTGTGGGCGTTCTCATCAACGGGATCGTTATCCAGATTGAACATCCGGCGTGTGATGTCTATGTAGCGCGCGCCCGCCTCTTCTTCCTCGTGCCTGCGCTTAAGAAAGCTGATGGGTTCGTGGTTGAATTTTTTCGCAGCAGCCGTGAGCGCGGTACGCAGGATTTTTTCCGTTTCTCCGTTGGCTCCGTCCAGCCGCTTCATACACTTGGCCAGTTCTTCTTCCACAATGGCTTCTGACCGGGCCACAAGGTCCACAATGGTGGGCTGCAGTTCGAGAGACCGTAACCATCTGCCGAAGGTTCTGGTCTCCTGTCCCACAATTTCCCGTGCCTTCTGGGCTTCTTCCTGCCGCTGGGCGAGGTTTTCTTCCACGACTTCCTTCAGGTCGTCGATGTCGTAGAGGTATACGTTGTCCAGTCCGTTCACGTCCGGGTCAATGTCGCGCGGGACAGCGATATCTATGAAGAACATGGGGCGGTTCTTGCGTTTTTTGAGGACGTTGCGGATATCCTTGGCGCGGATGATGGCCTCGTGCGCGCCCGTGGACGAAATGATGATATCCACCTTTTCCAACTGGTTGAAGAGATCGGAAAAAGGCACGGCTTCGCCGTTGAACTGGCAGGCGAGCTGCTGCCCGCGTTCAAAGGTGCGGTTGGCAACGTAGATTTTGCGGATGCCGTTGTTCAGCAGGTGGGTGGCGGCAAGCTCCGCCATTTCTCCCGCGCCGATGAGCATGGCGGAGTAGTTGCCCATGTCGCCGAAAATGCGTTTGGCCAGTTCCACCGCTGCGTAGGAGATGGAAACGGCGCTGGAGGCCACGCCTGTTTCCGTGCGTACGCGCTTGGCCACGGAAAAGGCCTTGTGGAGGAGCCGGTTCAGGATGACCCTGGTGGCGTTGCGCTGCACGGCCTCATGGTAGGCGGATTTGAGCTGGCCCAGAATCTGGGGTTCGCCCACCACCAGCGAATCGAGGCTGGAGGCTACGGTAAACAGGTGCCGGACCGCATCCAGCCCCTTGTGCCGGTATACGTAGGGGTCCAGATCATCCAGCTTCTGGCCGCGCGCATCCGCCCAGCAGCGGATGATATGGCTGATGACTCCGTCGCCTTCGCCTACGGCCAGAATCTCCACCCGGTTGCAGGTGGAGAGCACCATGACTTCCTTGATGCAGCCGCCAACGGGAATCACGCCTGCTTCCAGATGCTTGCAGTCCGTGAGGGCGAACTTTTCACGCACCTCCACGCTGGCCGTTTTGTGATTGAGGCCTATGAGATATATATCGCGATTCTTCATGGATTACTGAATGAAGCTGTGGTGAGTGGGCATGAAAACGTTGATCCCGACAAGGGAGAAAACGCTGATGGCAAAGAGCCATATGACGGCGAGGGCTGCCTTGCGTCCCCGCCTGCCGAGTGCGAGGCGCTGGTGAAAGAGCCACGCGAACATGAACCACACGAAAATGGAAACGATTTCCTTGGGGTCTGCTGAAAGCAGCCTGCCCCATGCGAGCCGCGCCCAGATGAAGCCGGATGCCATGCCGATGGTATACAGCGGAAAACCGGCCATGACCGCAATGTGATTGACCCTGTCGAAGGTGGACAGGGCAGGCATATCTTTATCGAAGTTGCTCAACGGTTCCTTGGTCTTGATTTTGCGGTCAAGGCGCATGAAGAGCAGCCCGGCCCCGAAGGCCATGGCGAGCAGGCCGAAACTGAGGAACAGCGTGCCGATGTGCAGTCCGAAAAACATGCCTGTCCACTCTGTGGGCAGCGTACCCTGCACGCCGGTGAGGGAGAAGGAACCTATGAACAGCAGCATGGCGAGCGGGGATGCGGTGAGTCCCAGAAAGGAATAACGCATGCGCCACCACATGTAGAAATAGATGACCAGCAGGCTCCATGAGAGGAACTGGATATAGTAGCCCTTGGAAAGGTCGAAATCGCTGCCGACCATTTCTATGAGCAGAATGGCGGTATGCAGGCCGAAGCCCGCCACGGCGAATCCGTTGGAGAGCTTTTTCAGCCGGTCCTTGCGCAATACGGTGCCGGCGATGACGGCAACGGTGCCCAGTCCGTACATCAGGATAATAAGCAGGGAGAACAGCTCATGCAAGTTCATGCAGCAATGCTCCTATGTTCGTGTGCAGTTCTGCCGGTAGCAGTTCTTTAAGTATGCGTTCCGCTTCTGCGCGGTTTTTTTCCTGCAGGGCCTGTGTCAGGCCGGATTCCGCAAGATTGCGGAACAGGGTGCTATTGTGCCGTGTCTCTTTGCCGAGCGCAAGGACCATGGGGCGCAGGCGGCCCATAAGTGTGAGTATGCCTGCAAACCGGTCGCCGAGACAGGTCTGCAGCTCCATGCGGATGCGGCGGGCAAGGGCGGGGCTGTTTCCCCCGGTGCCCAGTGCGACAAGCAGGTCGCCGTTGGCAAAGTGTGCGGGCACAACGAAGTTGCCTTCTTCCGGGGCATCTATGACGTTGCACAGTACGTTATTATCCGCGCAGGCTTTGGCGACGGCACTGTTCACGGCCCGGTTGCCGGTGCAGGCGAAGACCAGTGCGCAGCCCTGCACATCGGAAGCCGTAAAGGAGCGCTGCTCATACACAACCGCCGGGTGCTCCATGAGGAGGTTCAGTTCCGGGTCCGCTGTTTCCGAAAGCGGAAAGAGGTCCAGCACGAGCACTTCAGCCGGGGCGGCGGCAAGCAGGGAGGCGAGCTTGCGTCTGCCCACTTCACCGGCACCGACCACAAGGCAGCGTCTGCCGTGCAGATCAAGAAAGGTTGGATAATACCGCATGGCGCCTTATACAGTCCGCCTTTCATAAAGTAAAACATGAAAACACGTTCCGGCGGAAATACGGTTCTGCGTCCGGCAGGGGCCAGACCTGCTTGCGAAGGGCGCTGTTATGCGGTAATCGTGCGGGAGAAATAGAAATCTGTTGTTTCCGGATGGGGCATGGCGAAATCGCTGATTATACAGCTGGCACGGTTTGGTGACGTGCTGCAGACCAAGCGGCTGGTCCTCTCTCTCATGCAGGACGGGGGAGAGGTGCACCTGTGCGTGGATGCTTCGCTTGCGGAGCTTGCGCGGAGGATTTTTTCCGATGTCATGGTGCACGGCATACGGGCGCACGGCACGGTTGCAGCAGGCGGAGCCGGTGCGGCGGGCAACACCGCACAACCCGTTCATTCGGCGGACGCGGTGATTCTTGCGGAGAACCGTGCGGTTTTTGACCGCCTGCGGGCAGAGCGTTTTGATGCCGTGTTCAATCTGAATTTTTCCGGTTTGAACTTTGCGCTTTCTGCCATGTTCGACCCCGAAACCGTGCACGGGTACCGCTATGCCGCCGGTCAGCACCTGAAAGACCGCTGGATGCGCATGGCGTTTCGCTGGACGCGGAACAGGCGTACAAGTCCCCTGAATCTCATGGACTTTTGGGGGCTTTTGGCTCCCAACCCCATCCGGCCCGAATCGGTGAATCCCATTGCCATGCGCAAGGGTGGCGGGCTTGGCGTGGTGCTTGCCGGGCGCAATTCCCGTCGCTCGCTGCCTGTGGATATGCTTGCGCGCTGCGTGCAGGCGGTTTTTGAGGCCCACGGCGGGCCAAGGGTGACCCTGCTGGGCACACGGGCGGAGCTGCCCCTTGCCCGGCAGTTGATGCGGCATTTTTCCGGTGCGCTGCTTAACCGCACCGAAGACCGCGTGGGGCGGACGGACTACGGCGGGCTTGTGGACATGGTTTCCGGGCTGGACGTGCTGCTCACCCCGGATACCGGGACCATGCATCTGGCGGCGCATCTGGGGACTCCCGTTCAGGCGTTTTTTCTTTCATCCGCATGGGCGCACGAGACCGGACCGTATGGTCTTGGGCACAGGGTGTGGCAGGCGGTGCTGCCGTGTTCGCCCTGCCTTGAATCCCGCCCGTGTCCCATAGGGGTGGAGTGCCTGAAGGTGTTTGATGACCCGCTGTTTCACAGGATTCTGGCCGGAAAGATTGACGCCAGCTATCCTTCCGGTGTGCTCGGGCTGGTGAGTATGCTGGACGCTGTGGGCGTGACGTATCTGCCTGTTTTCGGAGAGGACGCCGCAGCAGCCATGCGGCTTGACCAGCGGATGCTTGTGGCGGAGATGTTTGGGCTTGCCGAAGACCCGGTGGTGGAAGACAATGAAGCGGCTACCGCGCTGGTGAACGAAGCGGACTGGATGCTCCCCGCGAGAGGATAGCGCGGGGCTGTGCTTGTGCAGAAAACAGAGGAATGAGCGTATGACAGATATCGGCCGTGCCCTCCGCGTTTTGGTGGTTCTGCCCCTGTATGGCGGTTCGCTGCCCATAGGGCGGTTTTGCGTGGAGGGGCTGCGCGAATCGGGGCACATGGTGGAGGTGTTTGAAGCGCCTTCGTTTTATTCGGCGTTTTCTGCGCTCAGAGATATGCGTGTGACCACGGACAGGCTGGAGTATCTGGAGAACAGTTTTTTGCAGGTGGTTTCTCAGGCCGTGCTGGCAAAGGTGGAGACCTTTGAGCCTGATGTGGTGCTGTGCATGGCGCAGGCGCCGCTGAACCGTCAGGCCCTGAAACGGCTGCGCAAGGACGGCGTGGCTACGGCCATGTGGTTTGTGGAGGATTTTCGGCTTTTTACCTACTGGAGAGCCTTTGCTCCGTATTACGACTTTTTTGCCGTTATACAGTATGAGCCGTTTATCAGCCAGTTGCGGGATATTGGCGTGGAGAACACGTTGTATCTGCCCATGGCGGCACTGCCCTCGCTGCACCAGCCCATGCAGCTTTCCGCTGCGGAGCAGCGCAAGTTCGGGGCTGACGTGGCGTTTCTGGGAGCCGGATACCCCAACCGCCGGGTGGCCTTCCGGCAGTTGGTGCATCTGGATTTCAAGATATGGGGAACGGAATGGGACGGTGAGCCTTTGCTGGAGAGGCATGTGCAGCTGGGGGGAGCCAGGATTTCTTCAGAAGATTGCGTGAAAATTTATAACGCCACGAAAATTAACCTGAATCTGCATTCAAGCGTGCGGGCCGATGAACTGGTGAGCGGGGGCGACTTTGTAAACCCGCGCACGTTTGAACTGGCTGCCTGCGGGGCTTTTCAGCTTGTGGACAGGCGTTCGCTGATGCCTGAACTGTTTGCTGCCGATGAACTGGCAGTGTTTTCATCGCCTGAGGAGATGCTGGATTCCATTCATCGGTACCTTGGTGACGAGGAGGCGAGGCGTGCGGTTGCAGAGAAGGGAAGGGAGCGTGTGCTGCGCGACCATACCTACGCGCGGCGCATGCAGACACTGCTTGCCTTTATTGCCGAGAGGCGCAAGGGGTGGCCGGAGGCGAAACGGCCGGACGACTCATTTCCCCCGGATTTTCCCGAATCTTTGCGGGGAGAGCTGGCGGGAATGATGGCCCGCCTGAACCTGCCTGCCGACGCCGCCTTTGCGGATGTGGTGTGGGCTATCCGGCAGCAGCAGGGCCAGCTTTCCGGTCTTGAAACGGCGGTGCTGTTTCTGGATGAATGGAAGAAGCAGTACGCGCGGTCTTAGTGCGCACCTCTTAGTATGCACGGTCTTTGTCCGCACGGTCTAACTAAACAGGATATTTGTCCGCCCGGTCTTTGTGCGCCCGGTCTTAGTACGCACAGTCTGGGCAGGTTGCGTGGTGTGCCTTTTCCCTTCTGCCCGGTCATGCCGTTGCGCGTTACCGTGATTCTTCCGGTTTGCTGTTCCGGCTGAGGATAAAGAACGCCACCGTTTCCGTGAGATGCTGGGCCTGATTCGATAACTCCGCAGAGGATGCGGCAAGCTGCTCCGAGGCGGCGGCATTGCTCTGGACAACGGTATCTAACTGCTGAATGGCTTTGTTCACCTGTTCCGCCCCTGCGTACTGCTCGTTATTCGCGGCGGAAATTTCCTGCACCAGTGCGGCCGTCTGGCGGATGCCGGGGACGACATCGCGGAGCTTCTGGCCCGCCTCCTGCGCTATTTTCATGCTTTGGGACGACAGGGATCCTATCTCTGCCGCCGCGCTGCCCGATCTTTCGGCCAGCTTGCGCACTTCTGATGCGACAACGGCAAACCCCTTGCCGTGTTCGCCCGCCCGGGCTGCCTCTATGGCGGCGTTAAGGGCGAGCAGGTTGGTTTGTCTGGCTATTTCTTCCACAATGGTGATTTTTTCTGAAATGGTCTTCATGGCCGTTTCGGTCTTGTTCACGGCCTCGCCCCCCTGCTCCGCATCTGCGGCGGCACGGATGGCGATGGTTTCCGTTTTTTGGGCGTTTTCCGCATTTTGCCGTATGTTGGCGGTCATCTGCTCCACGGAGGCGGATATTTCTTCCACTGCGGCAGCCTGACGGGTGGCTCCGTCTGAAAGGGTATTGCTGGAGGCGGAGAGTTCGCGCATGCTCACATTAAGGCTTTCTGACGTGTGCTGAACATTGGAGACCACGCGTCCCGTCTGCCCGATCATGGTGTGCAGCGCATGGGTGAGCATGCCGATTTCATCGCGGCGGGGAGCAATGCTGCCTGCTTCTCCCTGTTCATCTGCACCGGAGCGTTGCACAGGGGAGTTTGCGTACAGAATGCGTTCTGCCTCTGCAAGATTGCCGGATGCCACCGAACGGGCACTGTCTATGCTCAGGGTGAGGGGGCTGAGAATGCGCCTGTACAGGATATACAGAATGCCCCCTGTTGCCAGTATGGCAAGCACGAGGCAACTTGCCTGAATGGTGAGGAGGATGCGGATTTTTGCCTCTGCCTTGGCCTGCAGAAGGGAGACGGCCGTGTTCAGCGCTCCCAGCACCTTGTCGCTGGCGGAGGTGAGCTGGCGCGCTGCCTGCGTGTCGCCCGAAAGTGCTGTTTCCAGAAGGGATGTATAGGCGTTCCACAGATCTGCGCCTGTTCTGAACTGGGCGGCCACATCTGCCGGAGGAACGGGCAGCCTGCCGTGCGGACCTTGCGGATTGAGTGTGAGCGGGGCTGTGCCGCCCTGAGTAAGGGCACGGAGGGATGTCTCGAAAACGTGCATGGCGGTTCTGATGTGCTGTTCCGTGGTGGTTTTGTCTTCCGCGTGCTGCATGCTGAGCACATCTCTGGCTATCTTTTGGGTGAGCATGCGCTGGCGGCCGGCAAGGTTGATTGCCAGACCGTCATCCTGCTGGCTTCTGCTAACCAGCACGGTTCCCGCAAACATTATGACAATGATCATGAAAAGCAGGCACACAGGGGCGATGATCTGAAATTTAATGCTCATATCCGGCTCCGCAGAATGGTGGGTGGGGATGACAGCTGAGTGTATGCGAGTGTATGCCAAGCCGGGCCGTGTATATATGATATGTTACGCTACAAACGATAATACCCCGTCCTGCCGGTGCGGGACGGGGTATGAAGAAACCTGCGGGGATGAAATCAGGCAGTGATCTGCGTGCCGCTGCCCTTGTCTGTGAAGAGTTCCAGAAGGACGGAGTTCTCCACTCTGCCGTCTATGATGACAGCCTTTTCCACACCTTCTTCCAGCGCTTCCAGACAGCATTTGACCTTGGGAATCATGCCGCCCTGCAGAATGCCCTGTTCGAACAGGGCGTGCACCTGCCGCACCGTGAGGGAGGAGATGAGTTCTTTGTTTTTATCCAGAATGCCTGCAACGTCTGTGAGCAGCATGAGGCGTTTTGCCTTGAGGGCGCCTGCTACGGCACCGGCTACGGCATCGGCATTGATGTTGTAAGTGGCACCTTCATCATCGACGCCCACGGGGGCGATGACCGGGATATATCCGTCCCGCTCCAGCGAGCGCAGCAGAGAGGTTTCTACCCCCACCACCTCGCCGACTTTGCCGAGGTCGATGATTTCCGGTGTGCGTTTGAAGCCTTCTACCACCATCTCCATCTTGCGGGCGCGGATGAGGCGTCCATCCTTGCCGGAAAGCCCCACGGCCTTGCAGCCCGCCAGATTGAGCAGGTTTACTATTTCCTTGTTCACCTTGCCCACGAGCACCATTTCCACCACGTCCATTGTGGCGTCATCTGTTATGCGCAGGCCTTCGCGGAAGTGGCTCTGTATGTTCAGGGCTTCCAGCATGCGGCCTATCTGCGGTCCTCCGCCATGCACGATGACGGGGTTGATGCCCACGTATTTGAGCAGCACGATGTTCAGGGCAAAGGCGCGCCCGAGCGCCTCATCCTTCATGGCGTGCCCGCCGTATTTGATGACCACGGTCTCGCCGTGAAACTGGCGCATGTAGGGCAGGGATTCGATGAGAACCCGTGATTTGAGTTTGTCCTTTTCGTGCTGGTCCATGCGGTGTGCTCCGGGAATGCGGGGGTTGGTGCCGGGTTAGAGGATATAGCGGCTCAGGTCTCTGTCTTCGCGCACATCGGCCAGTTGCGTCTGCACGAAGGCACGGTCTATGACCAGTGTTTCGCCGGAACGGTCCGGGGCTTCGAAGGAGATATCTGCCAGAATGCGTTCCAGAATGGTGTACAGGCGGCGCGCGCCGATGTTTTCGGTTTCCTGATTGGTCAGCTCGGCAAAGGCGGCAATTTCTTCAAGGCCGTCTTCGGTGAAGTCTATGCTCACGCCCTCTGTGGCGAGCAGGGCCTTGTATTGCACGGTGAGCGCGTTGCGCGGTTCTTTGAGGATGCGCAGGAATTCGTCTTTTCCCAGTGCGGACAGCTCTGTACGCAGGGGGAAGCGCCCTTGCAGTTCCGGGATGAGGTCTGAAGGCTTGGAGTAGTGGAACGCTCCGGCTCCGATGAAGAGGATGTGGTCTGTGCGCACCATGCCGTATTTGGTGTTTACCACGCAGCCTTCCACTATGGGCAGAAGGTCGCGCTGAACGCCTTCGCGCGAGATGTCGGCTGTTTTTCCGCCATGCTGTGCGCTGGCTATCTTGTCTATCTCGTCCACGAAGATGATGCCTGTCTGCTCCACGCGCTCGCGGGCCATTTCGGCCACTTTGTCGTGGTCTATGAGGCGGGCGGCTTCCTGCTCGATGAGCAGGGCGAAGGCATCGCCCACGCGCATGCGGCGGCGTTTGCGCTGTGCGGGAAACGCCTTGCTGAAGATATCCTTGAACTGGGAGCCTATCTCTTCCATGCCCGGAATGGTCATGACTTCCATGTGCGGGCCGCTCTGCATTTCCACTTCCATGTCCACCTCCCGGTCGTCCAGCTTGCCCTGCCGGAAGAGCTGGCGCATCTTTTCACGGGTGTTGTCCGTGGCGGCAGCGGAAGGGGCGGAAGGGGAGGAGTAGGAGGAAGGCTCGTATGCCGGAGCAGGCTGGTGCCGGGAGCCGGGCAGGAGAAGGTCGAGCAGGCTTTCTTCCGCATTGGCTTCTGCCTGCACGCGGACGCGCTCTGTTTCTTCTTCGCGCACAAGCGAGATGCCCAGTTCCATGAGGTCGCGGACCATGGATTCCACATCGCGACCCACGTAGCCCACTTCGGTGAACTTGGTGGCTTCTACCTTCACGAAGGGCGAGGCGGAAAGTTTGGCGAGGCGTCTGGCTATTTCTGTCTTGCCCACGCCGGTGGGGCCCATCATGATGATGTTTTTGGGGGCTATTTCATCGCGCAGGGCGGGTTCTATCTGCTGGCGGCGCCAACGGTTGCGCATGGCAACGGCCACCATGCGTTTGGCGTCCTTCTGGCCGATGATGTATTTATCCAGTTCCGATACGATTTCCCTTGGGGTCAGCGCACTCATGCGTTCTCCTGAATGGCTTGGCTATGGATTGCGGGCGGGGGGATAGTAGCAGCGGGAGGGGCGAAAGCCAATGGAAAATGCGGGCGCGGCCCGGTAAGCCCGGAGCGCGCCCGCGTTATGCTTATTGGTATGGCCGGTCCATGAGCGACAGGGGGGCCTGCGCTACTGGCCTATGGGGACGGTGAGGAACTGAGTTGCACCCCGGCGCTTGAACTGCAGCATGATGGCACCGCGGGGTTCGCCTTCTTCCTTGAGGATTTTCTGGAAATCTTCAACGGAATTTACCGGCTTGAGGTTCGCCTGAACGATCACATCGCCGGGGCGGATGCCTGCTGCGGCTGCGGGCAGCTTCTGGTCCACCTCGGTGACGAGGATGCCTTCCACCGTTTCCAGCCCCAGCGCCTTGGCTTCATCTGCCGTGACGGGGCGCAGCTTGATGCCCAGCACGGCAACGGAGACATCACCTGAGGGTTGCTGTTCCGGGGCCTTTGCCATCTCTGCGCTGCGTTCGCCGAGCGTGATGGTGATGACGCGGGTTTTTCCTTCGCGGATGACGGTAAGCCGTGCGCTCTGTCCGGGGGGCAGGTCCGCGATGGCGTGAATGAGTTCGCTGGAGGAGGATATGTTGCTGTCGTTCACCTTGACGATGACATCGCCGTTGCGCACGCCGGCTTTGTCCGCAGGCTGGCCGGGAACCACGCTGGCGACGAAGGCACCCTTGGTATTTTTGAGGCCCAGAGCCTTGGCGGTGTTTTCATCAAAGTCTGTGATGTTTACGCCTATCCAGCCGCGGCGCACCTTCTTTTCCGTCTGCAACTGGGTGATGATGTTTTTGGCCATGGAGCTGGGAATGGCGAAACCGATACCCTGACCGCGCGCGATGATGGCGGTGTTTATGCCGACCACCTCACCTTTGCCGTTGATGAGCGGGCCGCCGGAGTTGCCGGGGTTGATGGAGGCATCGGTCTGGATGAAGTTATCAAAGGGGCCGGAACGGATATTGCGGCCCTTGGCACTGACAATACCTGCCGTGACGGTGTGGTCCAGACCGAAGGGGTTGCCGATGGCCATGACCCATTCTCCCACTTCCAGCGCATCGGAATCGCCGAAGGTTATGTAGGGCAGGTTTTGCTTGGGTTCCACCTTGAGCAGGGCGAGGTCTGTTTCCGGGTCGGTGCCGATGACCGTGGCGATGTAGGAGTCGCCATCGGAATTCCTGCCTTCCACATTGACCCGGACGACATCAGCCTGTTCCACCACATGGAAGTTGGTCACCACATAGCCGTCTGCTGAGATGATGAAGCCGGAACCGAGGGAGCGCTCTTTGCGCTGCTGCGGTTCGCCGCCGCGCCTGTTGAAGAACTGGTCGAACTGTTCGAAAAATTCATCGAAGAGAGGGCCGCGCGGGTGGTTGCGGAAGAGGTCCTGCAGGCCTTGAGGTCCGGACACTTCTACGGTTTTTTCCGTGCTTATGTTTACAACGGCGGGGCCTGCCTTCTTGGCCAGCGCGGTGAAGTCCGGCAGTTCGGCTGCCATGACGGAAACGGCCATGAACAGCGTGAGAAGGGGGGCAAACGCGACAATTCGTGCTGAAGTTCGTTTCATTGAAGATTCTCCTTGAGAATTCTGCGGAATGGGGTGCTGTGGCAGAAACTCTGACCCTTCCATAATAGGCTGTTTTCATGGCATGTAAACCGTATGGAACGCAAAAAAGGCCGGGTATGGACCCGGCCTTTGTGCTAACATGCTTAAAGATATGCCTTATTTGTTTTTCAAGGCATTCTTCAGGGCGGCGCCCAGCGTGTTTTCGAAAGCAGGAGCATCGCTGCCTGCCACCGGGCCCTTTTCGGCCTTGGGCTTGCGATATTCCTTCCACGAGGTGTCTTCCGCCGTTTCCACGCCCACGGGGGCGAGGGTGATCTTGCGTTCCTGAGCCCGGATTTGGGCCACGGTTACCTGAACGGTGTCGCCGGGCTTGACGTTATCCAGATTGGCGGTTTTGGGAGCCTTTGCCATGTTGGATTTGGGCATGAGGCCGGTTACGCCAGGGGCAAGGGCGATGAACAGGCCGAACTCCGTACGGGATTCGACCTTGCCTTCTATGGTGGCTCCCACGGAGAACTGTTCCACCACGCCGGACCACGGATCGCCTTCCGCTTCCTTCATGCTCAGGGAGACGCGCTGCTGGGCAAGGTCTATGCCCTTAACCTTCACGGTGACGGTATCGCCCACGGCGACCATATCGCCGGGCTTATGCACGCGCTTGGTGTAGGACATTTCGGAAACGTGCACCAGACCGTCTATGCCGGGAAGCACTTCCACAAAAGCGCCGAAATTGGTCAGGCGCACCACCTTGCCTTCCCGGATTTCTCCTTCCTTCAGTGCCTCGGCAACGCGGGCCCACGGGTTTTCCGTAACCTGGCGTGCAGAAAGGGAAATGCGCAGCTGGCCCTTTTTGTCCGTTTCTATGGAGAGAATCTTGGCGCTGACGGTGTCGCCTTCGCTCACGGCTTCATCGGGGGCACCGATGCGGGACCACGAAAGTTCGGAAACGTGGATGAGACCTTCCACGCCGGGCATGATTTCCGCAAAGGCACCGAAGGGAGCAAGGCGGACGATCTTGGCGTCCACCACGGAACCTTCCTGCATCTGGGCCATGAACTCGGCGCGTTTGGCCTCGTGTTCCTGTTCCAGCAGGGCGCGCCGGGAAACAACCACGTTGCGGCCGTTCTGCTCGAACTTTATGATGAGGAACTGGAAGGTCTTGCCTACGAATTCCTCTGCATTTTCCACAAAGCGGGTGTCTATCTGGCTGACGGGGCAGAACGCGCGGCGCTTGAGCACCTCTACGTCATAGCCGCCCTTGCGGGTGGCGACTACCCGGCCTTCCACGGGGAGTTTCGTTTTGTAGGCGTCTTCAAGGAGGGCTGCGCCGCCGGCTCCGGCAAGCGCCTTGGACAGGCGGATTTCCTGAGCACCGGCGGCCATGACGTAGAGTTCCACCTCTTCGCCTTCCTTTACGGAAAGTTCGCCGTTGTCGTCCAGAAACTCGCTGCGTTCGGCAACGCCGTCCACCTTGGTGCCGGTGTCCACGAACACGCTGTCAGCGGTTATGCTGATGACTGTGCCCTTGATGCGGTCGCCCACTTTGAGGGTTTCTCCCATCGAGCCCGTGTAGGCATCCAGCATCGCTTCAAAATTTTCTTCAGCGCCCATCTGGCGGCTGTCATCGGAACCGGCCATCCAGTTCTCCTTGAAACATCATGAGTTGAGGTTAATGGAAATCGTTTACGGGCTATATCCCTCATCCGTTCCGGAAGCAAGCCGGAAAACGGGAAATGTGCAGGTTGCCAGCCGCAGAAAGCCGTGGCATGTTGCGCGGACCGATATTACAACCAAGGAGTATTCCTGATGGCAACCGCCAAAGCACGTCACATTCTTGTTGATTCCGAAGACGCATGCAATGAATTGAAGTCCCGCATAGCAGCCGGTGAGGACTTTGCAGAAATGGCACGGCAGTATTCCAAATGTCCTTCCGGTCGCCGCGGCGGCGAGCTGGGCATGTTCCGCCCCGGGCAGATGGTGCCGGAGTTTGATCATGTATGTTTTCATGAAGCGGTGGGAGAGGTGCACGGCCCCGTGCGCACGCAGTTCGGTTTTCACCTTGTGGAAGTGACCGAACGGAACGACTAGTTTTTCATGGAAGGGCTGACCTGTGCGACCAGTTTCGACCAGTTTCGACCAGTTGCTGCCAGTTTCGACCGGTTGCGACTAGTTATGATCTGCTGAGGTAGTTTTTGGCCGATTACGCAGATTGCGCCGGTTGTGCCGATTGCGCAGGTCACGTCGGTCGTGACAGGTTCTGACAGGTCGTTACAGATTGTGATTGATTGCAGCCGATGGCGACTGACTGCGATCTGTTGATTCTGTTGTGATTGATTGCGATCAGTTGCGGCAAAGAGATTTGTTTCCGGCGGGTGCTGCTGTGCAGTGCGCAAGACGGGAATAGCCTTTGCCTGTGGCGGCAGCCGCATGATGCGGGTCAGCGATTTGCCTCGTTTATTTGGCTGCGACCTGTCGCAGCCTTTTTTTGGGTGCCGGAAACGACCGGACCCCGCTGGTTGGCGGGGTCCGGTCGTGGTTTTTTCCTGTGGGGGCGAAAAACTACGGTGCCGTACCGCCGTGCTTGAACTTCACGGAGACTATTTCATACTCAACGCGCCCCTTCGGGGCGTTCACCACCACCTCGTCCCCGGCCTTTCTGCCGAGCAGGGCTTTGGCCACGGGAGACTGAACGGAAATGCTGCCGCTGGTGTAGTCCGCTTCATCCGGGCCGAGCAGGGTGTATTCTCTCCGCTCGCCGGTTTCCACGTTTTCAAACGTGACGGTGGCGCCGAAAACCGCCTTATCCCCGCCCATCATGGCGGGATCGACAACATGCAGGTGCGGCATGCGCGACTCTATGTGGCGGATGCGCTTCTCAAGCATGGTCTGCCGTTCAAGGGCCGTTTCGTAGGCCGAGTTTTTGGAAACGTCGCCTTCTTCACGGGCTTCGCGTATGGCCTGCAAAACGACGGGACGTTCTTTCTTGAGGGCTTCCAGTTCCAGCTTCAGCCGTATGAATCCCTGAGGGGAGATGGGAATGGTCTGCATTGTCTTCCTCCTTTGTAACTCCTTATGTGTCGGGAATATTCCCGGTTTGGCGCAAAAGTGCGCAATGGCCGTTGCTCCGTTTGCGGAGAGGGCCGAAACAAAAAAAAGACCCCGCTGCGTAAGCGGGGTCCGTTGCTTTCAGATCCGTTGTTCGGTCTTCAGGCTTCGGATGCGTTCCCGCTGTTGAATTCTATGGAAAGTATTTCGTATTCGATGCGTCCCTTGGGGGCGTTTACCACCACCTCATCGCCCACTTCTTTGCCGAGCAGTGCCTTGGCGACGGGGGAGAGGATGGAAATGCTGCCGTTGTTGAAGTCCGCCTCGTCCGGGCCGAGCAGGGTGTAGGTCTTGCGCTCGCCGGTCTCCATATCCTCCACGGTGACGGTGGCACCGAAGATGGCCTTGCGGCCGCCCATGGTGCTGCGGTCTATAACATTAAATTTGGGCATGCGGGATTCAATGTAATTGATACGTGCCTCAAGCAGGCCCTGCCGTTCGCGCGCGGCATCGTAGCCGGCGTTTTCTGAAAGGTCGCCCTCTTCACGGGCTTCCTTGATGGCTTGAATAACGGCGGGGCGTTCCTTCTTCAGGGCTTCCAGTTCGCGTTCAAGCTTTTTGAAACCTTCAACGGAAATCGGAATAGTATCCATTCGTTCGTTTCCTTGCATTAGTTCTTGGTCCGGGTGTTTTCCGGGATGAAGTAGCCGGGCGGTGTGCCGGCATCTGCAGAAGGGCAGGCATGGGGGTCGGTTAAGGACTACACCCGCTGAAAGGCTTGGGTAAGTCATTGTTCGCACTTGGTCAAGGCCGGAATTTTGCGGAAGGGATGGAGGCAGGCATAAAAAAGTGATTTGCCCATTCCCATCTAGCGCAAATATTTGTATAAGAATGACAAGCCCCTGAAGGCGGCCCCGCAAAGCCTTTTGTGCCGTACGTTCTTTGCCGGGGCGACGCTCTTTCGGAACATTGATTCGCAATGAGGAGGATTGGGATATGCCCAACTTCAAAAATTGGAAAAGTCAGCAACTACAGAGGCTCAGGCTGGACAGCGAGCGCATGTTCGACCGCCTGTGCGCAGATTTCGGGTTGCCTTCCGTATGCCGCCCCCTGCTGGAGCCGAACCTTTCCATGACCGATACGCGTGACAGCGTGGTGGTGGAAGCCGTGCTGCCGGGAATGAAACCGGAAGATATGTCCATCTTTGTGGAAGAGGATATTCTTGTGGTGCGCTGTGAACACCATGAATCCTGCGCCGAGGCCAGCGGCTCCAGTGTTTTTGAACAGCGGTTCCGGCTGCCCTGCAAGGTGCGGGCGGAAGACGTGAAAGCGGAGTTTGACGGCGAAAAGCTGACCATAACCATGCCTAAATGCAAACGTCCGGAAATGCGGCGCATTCCGGTTGTCTTTGTCAAGAACCGGTAACCGGCGAGGAGGAAATCATGACAGCCATACGCGATGCCGCAAAGGTGCCGGTGGACAGCCTGCGTTGGAGACTTGTGCCCGGGAGCCTTCCCTTTACCACAACGGACGAACTGGAAGCGCAGACAGACATAATCGGTCAGGACCGGGGGGTGGACGCCTTCCGGTTCGGTATGGGCATGGATGCCAAAGGCTATAATATCTTTGTCACCGGTGCAGCCCATGTGGGCAAGCTTGCGGTGGTGAAACGCCTGCTGGAAAACTCCACGCGAAAGCAGGAAACTCCCGATGATGTCTGCTATGTCAATAACTTCAAAACCCCCGAAGAGCCCATACTCCTGCGGTTTGTTGCCGGGAACGGCGTGAAGTTCAAGGCTGCCGTAGATAAATTTTTAGAAAGAATTAAGCGGGATGTGCCCCAGCTGTTTGAGAGTCAGGAATACATAAACAGCAAGAACCTGATCATTGAGGAACACGACAAGAAGACACGGGAATTCTTCAAGGGGCTTGAAGAACGGGTGAAGGATGCCGGTTTTGTGATGGTGAACATGCAGATGGGCAATGTGCAGCGCCCGGACATTGTTCCCATTGTGGACGGTGAACCCGTGCATCTGCTCAAACTTGAAGAACTGATGGAAAAGGGCAGGTTCCCCAAGGAGGAATTTGCGCAGCTGCAGGAAAAGTACAAGGAACTGAAGGAAGAGATAGATGCAATCTTCCTTGAGGTGCGGGCCCTGCAAAAGGAAGTGAAGCGCAAGAGCGAAGATGTGGACAAGCTCATGTTCATGAATATTGCCCGCGAGCTTGCCCAGCCCCTGCGCAACGGGTGGCGGGATCAGGAAAAGGTGGAAAAGTTTGTGGATGCCATGCTGGAAGATATGGCCGACAATCTGGACGCCCTTAAATCCATGGGGCAGCCTCAGCAGGGGCCCATGGGAATGACTTTTCCCGGAGCGTCGGCAGATGCCGTGCTGCATCCCTACGGCGTGAACCTGCTGGTGGACAACAGTGAAAGCGAAGGCCCGCCCGTCATCGTGGAGTCGCACCCGACATACCGCAACCTTTTCGGGTCCATTGAGCGCGTTATGGACCGCAACGGGCTGTGGCGTACTGACTATAAAAAAATCAACGCAGGTTCGTTCATCAAAGCGAACGGGGGCTATCTGGTTCTCAACCTCATGGACGCCATCATGGAACCCGGTGTCTGGCAGACACTGAAGCGTGCCCTGAAAACCTCGGAGATTGAGATTCAGACCTTTGACCCGTACTACCTGCTGACCACAACTGCCCTGAAGCCGGAACCCATTGCCATGGAGGTGAAGGTGGTGGTGCTGGCCACCCCGAACCTGTACCATATGCTGCGCTACTACGATGACGATGTGGACAGAATATTCAAGGTGCGTGCCGACTTTGAAACGTCCATGAACCGCGATGACAAGGCGGTGCAGGACATAAGCCGCCTTGTAAAGACCTTTGCGGAAGACAGAAAGCTCATGGCTTTTCATGCCGATGCCGTGACGGCACTGCTTGAGCACGGTGTCCGGCTGGCGGGCAGGCAGGAGAAGATTTCCACCTCCTTCCCCATTCTCAGCGATATCATGGAAGAAGCCAACTTCCTTGCCCGCGAGGCCGGGAGTGACGCGGTGCGCGGCGACCATGTACGCAATGCCGTGGAAGCGCGCATCTACCGCAGCAACCAGATAGAAGACAGGCTGCAGGAGATGATTGACCGGGGCAGCGTGTTCATAGACACGGAGGGCGATGTGGTGGGCCAGATAAACGGTCTTGCCGTCTACTCGCTGGGCGATTACTCGTTCGGCAAGCCTGCGCGCATTACCTGCGCCACGTCCATAGGCAAGGAAGGCATCATCAACATTGAGCGGGAGGCGGACATGTCCGGTTCCACGCACAACAAGGGCATGCTGATTCTCAGCGGGTATCTGCGCAAGAACTTTGCACAGAACAAGCCGCTCACTCTTGCTGCCTCCATTGCCTTTGAACAGTCGTATGGCGGCATAGACGGCGACTCTGCCTCGTCCACGGAACTGTATGCGCTGCTTTCCAGCCTTGCGGAGGTTCCCATCCGGCAGGGGATAGCCGTTACCGGCTCCGTGAACCAGAAGGGCGAGGTTCAGCCCATAGGGGGCGTGAACGAAAAGATTGAGGGCTTTTTCAAGGTGTGCCGCCAGCGCGGGCTGACAGGCGATCAGGGCGTGATGATCCCCAAAGCCAACGTCAAGGATCTGATGCTCAGAGACGAAGTGGTGCAGGCAGTGGAAGAAGGGAAGTTCCACGTATGGGCCGTATCGCATGTTAACGAGGGTATTGAGATACTTACCGGACGTGCTGCCGGGGAACGCCAGCCTGACGGGGCGTATCCTTCCGGGACCGTGAACGCCCTTGTGGACGAAAAGCTGCTGGCTCTTGCAGAAGGGTTGCGGGACTTTGCCAAAAAGAAGAACGGTGACGGGAAAACTGACGCTGAAAACGACGAGTAAACAAATGGAGGGGCCGTTCACACGGCCCCTTTTTTCCGTTATTGCACATGGTTGGGTGGGCAAACAGTGCACAGGGGCAAAAAAAAACTTTCACAAAGCATTCTTTTTGGACTAGAACGGTGGGGCTTATGTAGGGGAAAGACATAAAGCGATGGGAATCCTGCACGTTACGGCTCGTACTCTGTTTCACAAGAACCCGTTGCGGAAAGGCATGCAGCTTGCGGCCTTTTTTTCTTGTGGTACATTGCACGCGGGTTTCGGGCGATTCTTTCGTTAACCCTTCTACCTGTAAGGAGATGACTAATGGGCAAGTCTACTTCTTTGGGCAGGGTGGAAGTTGTGCTGACCAAACCGAACGGAGAGCGTATCGAAGTGGAGGTTGGCGAGAACGGCATGGTGTACATTGATGTCGAGACCGACAGACGGTGTACCATGAACGTGGCACAGCAGTGGGCTGAATTGTCTGATGAGCACCGCCAGAAGGCGAGCATGTTCATCAGGAGCATTCAACAGAATCTTGAAGGCCTGCTGACGAATTGACTTCCATTGCACACACGAAGAAGGTCCGCATCCGACACCGGAAGCGGGCCTTTCGCTTTTGCGTTGCCTGAAAGGGTGCAGGTTACCATGTGCAGGCGTAGGTATGCTCTGACAGGGGAAGGATGTCGCGCGAGAGGGGCTTGAGATCGCTGTAGCGACGAATGGAGCAGGTGGCGCAGAAGACCGCCGGATATTGGCAGTTCAGGCAGAGCGGGACGAATTCCATACAGGGTTGCTCCCTGTGGGCGGGGGGAGCGGTCGCGTGGGACCGGACGCCGAGAATGCAGTCTTGCAGGTGGAATGCGCAACCGTTGCAAGGGCCGTGCGGCTGATGCGTGTTTTTCATGTCTTGCCTCCTGAAACGTAGGGAAAAGAGCCTTCACCATACCACAGTTTCCGATACAGGCAAGGAGCAGGCGGCAGGCCGGTGAAGAATATACTGCCGCTAACGCCGCTCTTCGGGGCAGCCCGCCCGGAATGCGGGCAGCACCGGAAGGCGGCCTTGTATTTACGACAATCGCGGTTCGGAATTTTTGTCGTTGTACCTACCTCTCAGGTAGGATATGCTTGGGGTAGGAGTGGAAACGGCGGTGTTTTTGTGTACCTATGCTGGTCTGTGAGTGCTGACATACTGTCAGGCCGGCCGGAATATTGTCCGCGGGTGGCGGGCAGCATGGATGGCCACCGGTTCGTGCTGCGCGCCATGTGAAGAGTGAGAAATGGAGTATGTAACAGGAGGGTTTAGATGCGATTGCTTACGAACAGCCGCTACGGGACAAGGCTTTTGCTCGATATCGCCGTGCACGGGAGAGATGAGCCCGTACTCATGCGTGATTCCGCGAAGCGGCTGGGCATCTCGCAGAAGTATTTGGAAAAGATTGCGAGGCAGTTGAAAAACGGGGGATATATCAGGACGCGCCGGGGACCCAACGGCGGGCACATGATGGCGGTTGAACCTTCTGCGATAACTGTTGGCGAGGTGGTGCGCCTGCTTGAGGGGGGGACCGATCTTGTGGGCTGCGGCAAGGATGCTGCTTCGTGCACGCACGCGCCGGGCTGCCTGACCCGCCTCTTATGGAAGGAGGCAAGCCTTGCCATGTATGCTCATCTGGACAAGTTCTGCTTTGGCGAACTGGTGAACTACACGGAAAAGGGCGTGAAGTTTGGCGATTACTGTGTGCGCACCATTACGGAACACCCGGACATGAGACGGGAGGTACCCGCCGGTGCCCGCTGTGCGCTGGAAGAGGTGACGTTGACCGGGCTGGAAGATTATTGAACGCTGCAGTGTTCAACAGCCATGCTGTACGTTCAGGCGAAGGGGGAGTGCCGTGCTGAGGCGTTTTTTTCCCATGCGCACTTCGCTGGCGTTGCGCATTCTTGCCATAACCAGCGCAACCATGCTCGTGTGCCTTAGTCTGCATGCGTGGCAGAGCATACGCTACCACCACATGCATGCCCGGAATGAACTGGTGGCCGGGGCGGACCGCATGGGGCAGACCATTCTGCTGGGGACCCGCTATGCCATGATGGGCAATGCCCGTCACGAACTGGACCAGATTATCGGGGATGTGGCGCAGCATCCCGATATTGTTTCCATCCGCATCTACAACAAGGCGGGCGAGATAAAGTTTTCCAGCAATCCTGAAGAGATAGACACAAGGACCGATATCCGGGACACTGCCTGCATTGCCTGCCACAAAACATCTGACCCCAAGACGTTTCTTGAGGTGGATGAACGCATCCGCATTTTTGATGATGCCGGAGGTGCGCCCCGGTTGGGGAGTCTTATTCCCATAATGAACAAGCCGGGATGCGCCGACGATGTGTGCCATGCGCACGAGCGGGATAAGCTGGTGCTCGGGGCGCTGGATGTTGTTTTGCGGGCCGATTCATCGGAGCAGGACATTCTGTCGTTTCAGCAACGGATCATACTGCTTACCGTAGGCATTTTTGTGTTGGCTTCCTCGCTCACCTTCGGGCTGCTGCGACGCTTCATAACCCAGCCTGTGGCATTGCTCATTGAATCTGCCACGCGCATAGGCAAGGGTGTGCGGGTGGAACTGGCCGGTTTGGAAGGGTTGGGAGAGGTAGGGGAACTGGCTCAGGCGCTTTCACGCATGCAGCAGGCCATTGCCGACAAACAGGATGAACTGAACAGGCAGCGCAGGGAATATCAGCAGTTGTTCGAGCAGGTGCCGTGCAGCATTACCGTGCAGGACCGGGACTACAAGCTCCTCAAGTACAACAGGGAATTTGCGGACAGGTTCAGCCCGACCTGCGGCATGCATTGCTATGAGGCGTATAAGGGGCGCACGGACAAGTGCCCTAACTGCCCGGTGGAGAGAACCTTCGCAACCGGGCTTGCCCACTGTTCCGAGGAAAGCAGGGTGAATCCGGACGGCACGCGGGCCTACTGGCTGGTGCACACCTCTCCCGTTTTCGATGAATTCGGCAATGTGACGGCCGCCATGGAAATGAGCATTGACATTTCGGGGCGTCGCGAAGTGGAGGAGAGGCTGCGGCGTTCCGAACAGAAATACCATGCCATCTTCGATAATATTCCCAATTCCGTGTTTGTGCTGGATGCGCAGTCGCTGGAGATAATCGACTGCAACACAACGGCGGAGCGCGTGTACGGAATGTTGCGTGCAGCGGCGCGGGGAGAGTCGTTCCTCTCGGTGTTCTCGCCGGAGGAGCGGGACAGATATGCTTCGCAGTTGCGGGCTTTTACGCTGCTGAACAGAGCCCGTAACTACCGCAGCGACGGCAGCCCGTTCTATGTGGATATCATGCTTTCGCCCGCCGAGTATCATGAGCGGCGTATTCTGCTGGTTACCACCAACGACATTACCGAACGGCTTGAAACCGAGCAGAAGCTCATTCAGGCGGGCAAGATGGCCACGCTGGGTGAAATGGCCACAGGCGTGGCGCATGAGCTCAATCAGCCGCTTACGGTCATCAAGACCGCAAGCAGTTTCATTTTCCGCAAGATACGACGTGAAGAACCCATTGTGCCTGACGTGCTGGAGACCATGGTCAGGGAGATAGATTCCCATGTGGACCGCGCCAGCCGTATCATCAATCATATGAGGGAGTTCGGGAGGCAGTCTGACCTTGCGCTGGAGCATGTGGACGTGAACACGGTGCTCCGCGCTTCTTCGGATTTCTTCTTCAGGCAGCTGACGTTGCGGAACATAGAAATTGTGTGGGCGCTTGAGGAAGATCTGCCGCCCATACTCGCCATGCCCAACAGGCTGGAACAGGTATTCATGAACCTGTTGCTGAATGCGCGCGATGCCGTGGAGGAACGGAGCGAAAAAGAACCGGACGCGCCAAGGCGTATTCTGTTGCAGACCATGTCGCAGGGAAGGGAAGTGCTCGTGGTGGTGGAAGATACCGGGTTTGGCATACCAAGGTCATTGCAGAATAAGATATTTGAACCGTTTTTTACCACCAAGAAGGTGGGCAAGGGGACCGGGCTGGGGCTTTCTATAAGCTACGGGCTTGTGCACGACTTCGGCGGCAGCATTCAGGCGGAGAATGTGGAGGGTTCCGGAGCGCGCTTTACCCTGCGGTTTCCTTCCACCAGTCAGGCGGGAAGAGTGAATCGCACAAGCAGCGGCGGGAGCGGACACCGGGGGGATGCCGGGGCTGAAAAGGGCAAGGAAGGCATGGATGACGCCGGGAACGGAGGAAGCATATGAGTGCCGGAGAACAGGCGGTGTTGCTGACGCCGCAGCCTGCCGTGCTGCTTGTGGATGACGAAGCGGGCATTCTGACCGTTCTGGGAGCGCTGATTGCGGACATGGGGTATCCTGTCCATGTGGCGGGTTCCGGAGAAGAGGCGCTGGAGGTGCTTGCAACGCAGGCGCCTCCCGTGGTTATCACCGATATCCGCATGCCCGGCATGGACGGCATGGAAGTGCTCGGACGCATAAAGGAACGCATGTCGGAAACGGAAGTGATCATGAGTACCGGCCATGCGGATATGGAACTGGCCATACGCAGCCTGCGGATGGGAGCGGCAGATTTTCTGACCAAGCCTGTGAATGCGGACCTGCTGGAGTTTGCCCTGCAAAAGGCCTCGGAACGCATTGCCCTGCGGCGTGCTGTGCGCAGGCATACCGAGAATCTGGAGGCGCTGGTGGAACAGCGTACGCGGGAGCTGCTGCGTTCCGAGCGGCTTGCTGTGATGGGGGAGACCGTGGCGGGCATGGCGCACGCCATAAAAAATATTGCGGGCGGGCTGGAGGGGGCGTTGTTCGTTCTGGAGAAGGGGCTGGAACTGAACAGGCGTGACTATCTGGAACAAGGGTGGGGGATGGTGAAGCGTGATGTGACGCGGGTGCGCGATCTTACCATGAACATGTTGCAGTTATCGCGTCCCACCGAGTTGTCGCCCCGGCCGGTGAACCCGGACAAGCCGGTGCAGGAAGTGGCCGAACTGCTAGCCGTGCGCCTGCGGGAGGCAGGGGGGACCCTGCTGCATCATTCCGCACCGCAGCCGGAAGCCATGCTGGATGCGGAAGCCGTGCATGCCTGCATCATGAATCTTGCCACCAATGCGGTGGAGGCGGTGGAAGAGGCCATTCAGGCGGGCAGGCTGGACCACGGAGACGGCAGGGTGATTCTGCACACCGAGTGTGTGAACGGGTATGTCTGCTATATTGTGGAAGACAACGGCAGGGGGCTTACCGACGAGGTTTTTGCCAGCCTGGAAGACGGCATGTTCACCACCAAGGCACGGGGAACGGGGTTCGGGCTTATGGCAACCCGCAAGGCAGCACGGGAGATGGGCGGGGAGCTGGTGCTGGAGAACGGCATAAAAGGCGGCGTGCGGGCCATGTTGCGGCTGCCGCTTGTGCGCTCGGAAGGGTAGAGGGCGGCCGGGCCGGTTATCCGGAATATGAGGGAGCGTGTGATGTTGCGGGCGGAACGGGCCGGAGGTCAGACCCCCGGAACAAGGTCGATGCCTGCAAGCTCGGTGCCGCGTTTGGCCTGTTCGGAGAGCCTGCGCGGCATGGCGATGGTGAAGGTGCTGCCCCTGCCGTATTCCGATGTGACGGAGATGCGGCCGCCGTGCTGCTGCACCACCTGATTGGCCACAAACAGTCCTATGCCGGTTCCCGCAGAGCCCTTGGATGAGAAGAACAGGGTGAACAGTTTGTCGCGCGTTTCCTTGTCCATGCCCAGCCCGTTGTCCTGAATGCTGAACTCCACCTCGCTGCCGAAGTTGTGGACGGAGAACCGCACCTCGCGCAGTTGCACCGCCGCTTCGGGGCGGCGGGAAGCGGTGCGGGCGGCAATGCACGCATCTATGGCGTTTTCCAGAATGTTTACGAGGGCGGAGGAAAAGGCTCCGGCATCTGCTTCAAAGGTGCCTGTTTCCGCATCCATTTCCAGCGTGAAGAAAACATCGCCCTCTCTGGCCTTGGGTTCCACCAGCGCGGAAACCTCTTCCGCCAGTCTGGATGCCACGACCACTTCCCACTGAAGTTCCCGCTTTTTGGCGTAGTAGAGGATATCCAGCACCATCTTGCGCAGGCGTTCCACAAGGTGCCGTATATCCAGAAAACTGTCGTGGATTCGGGATTGATCGCCTTTTTCTATGCCGGTGCCGAGCCGGTATACGCCGCCGTCCAGAGCGGTGAGCAGACCCTTTATGCCGTGTGCCGTGGAGCCGAGCAGGAGGCCGAGATTGGACAGGCGGTCCTGCAGGGTGCGCAGTTGGGTAATATCTGTGGACATTTCCATCACTTCCGTGATGTTGCCGCTGGCATCGCGGATGGGCGCGGTCCAGATGAGCACATTGCGCTGTTCGCCCCGGCGGGATGTGACCACGGTTTCAAACTGGTGCGGCTGCCCGTCTTCAAAGGTGAGCTGCACGGGGCAGCCTGTACAGGGGGTGCTTCTGTGGGCGTAGACCTCGTGGCAGAAGCTGCCCATGGTCTCATCAAAATCTTCGCGGAACAGGCGGTTGCTGGCAACGATTTTCAGGTCGCGGTTCTGCACGCTGATGTAGCAGGGAGATTCCTCAAAGAGTTGCTGGTAGCGGTGGCGGGTAAGGCGCAGCTCTTCCTGCAGGCGTTTTACCTCTGTGATGTCTGCCGCTATTTCCAGCACCAGTTCTATTTCGCCGTCGTTATCCAGAATGGGGGCGGCGTTCACGATGACGGGTATGTCGTTGCCGTCCTTGTCGCGGACGAATTCCTGACAGCGTTGTCCTTCACCTGTTTCAAACACCTTGCGGACGGGGCAGGCTTCGTCGCCTGTTCCTCTGCAGTAGGGGTAGACATCCCAACTGCGTGCCCCGATGCCTGAGGCAAGCCTTTCCTTGTACAGGGGGTTGGAGGCGATGATCTCCATCTGTGAGTTGTGCACCGAAACAAAGCACGGCAGCTGGTTGAACATGCCTTCTGCGCCGTCTATGGAATTGTAGAGCGTGCGCATGCCGTCCGCAAAGCCTTCCGCCACCTGCAGGGCGGCAAGCTGGCGTTCCTGCTCAACAAGGCGGGCAGCCTGTTCTGAAACCATCTGTTCCAGGTTTTCCGTGTGCCGGCGAAGGCTCTCGCGCATGGCAAGGCGTTCACGCGCTCTGCCCAGGGCGATTTCCAGCACATCGTCATTGATGGGTTTGGTGATGAAATCTGTGGCATCCTGCTTGATGCTCTGGATGGCAAGGTCCATATCTCCGTGCCCGGTGATCATGATGACCTCCGTTCCGCGTGAAATGGCCTTGATGCGGCACAGCAGGTCTATGCCGCTTACGCCGGGCATTTTTATGTCTGTGAGCACAATGTCGGGCTGCACCTCGTGGAAGAGGCGCAGGGCTTCTTCTCCGCTTGAGGCGGTGTGCACGCGGTACCCCATGTCCGCAAGAGACAGCCCGAGCACAGTGCGTATGCCGTCTTCATCGTCTACGAGCAGAATGGTGTACTGCATGAAATTCCCTGGTGTTTCTATTGGTTGCAAATGCGGAGAGGGCGGAAGTGCAACAAGAACAGCTAGTTGGTAGCCTACCAGATTCGTATGCAATGGGCAAGGCGTGATGCCGGGCACCGCCTGCTGCGCAGTGCCCGGCGGGAAGAGTCATGCATTGGTCAGAGTTTCAGTCGTCTATGAGGGGCGATTTGCCTGTCGCGTCCTTTTTGCTCAGGGTGTCCTTTATGATCTCGAGCAACTGGTTGGGATCAAAAGGTTTGCGCAGAGACGCCACGGCATTGCGGATGGCCAGATGGATGCCCGAAAGACCGCTGATGACGATGACGGGCATTTCCTTGAACTCCGGCTCCTTGGTCATTTTTCTGTAGAATCTGGGTCCCCACTCGTTGGGCATTTCCAGATCCAGTGTGACCAGATCGGGCTTTTCCCGTTTGAGCAGTTCCAGACCTTCCGCCCCGTCCGAGGCGGAACAGGTGGCGTACCCGTTGTCACTGAGTATATCCACCAGATATTTCACGATGTAGGGATCGTCGTCTATGACAAGGATCTTGTGCGGCATTGCTACACTCCTTGGGGTTTCCTTAGCCCGTTTTACTATCTTGCGAGGACGGGGGCTGCTCTATCAGCCCGCGGACAATTTCCAGCAGCGGACCCGGACGGGGAGGTTTTTCCACATATGCTTCCGGTGAGGGAAGCTCTCCCGCGGACAGTCCTATCATTTTCAGTGCGTGGGCAAATCCCTTGGCAGCCACGGCGGAGAGCATGACCACGGGTATATTCCGCAGTTCCGGGGTAGATTTCAACCCCCTGTACATCTCCAGCCCTCCCCGTTCAGGCATCATCACGTCCAGCACGATGCAGACGGGGCGCTTTGTGCGGGCTTTCTCCAGCCCCTCCTTGCCGTTACGGGCGGCCACTACCGTGAACCCGCCTGTCTCGAAGAGTGTTTTGAGAAATAGCCTGAAGCTGAGTTCATCGTCCACCACCAGAATACAAGGGCCACCCATCTGTACCTCCACGCTTGAGGCTCTGGGCAGGTCAGGCGCGTGTTACGCTGGCCACGGGGCATGCGGAGCGTATGACAACCTGTTCCACCGTGGAGCCGATGGGGGCTTCTTCCGGTTCCATATCCCGGGTATGATGCGCCATGACGATCAGGTCCGCCTGCTTTTCACGGGCAAACTTGAGTATTTCCACATACGGCGTGCCTTCCCATATTTCCACGGCGTAGTTGTCGTATTCGCCCATCTGGGAGAGATAGCGTTCGCGTATCTTCTCATGCGCCTTTTCAATGTGGCGTTCTATGTCTGCCTGACCGGGAAAGACGCCAAGGCGGGCAGTGGTGATGTCGAAGGCGTGGAAGATGTAGAGCTTTGCTCCGATGGCCTTTGCCGTGTCGCTGGCGAACCGGAAGGCATGGTCAGCCGCCTTGGAGAAATCCGTGCAGTAGACGATGTTGGAGAACAGGTTCCAGCAGGTTGTACAGGGACGGTTGACGATCAGCACCGGCGACTTGGCAAGACGGGCCACCTTTTCCATGGTGCGTCCCACCACGGAACGGGCTCTGGCGGATTCGGGGTCGTCGTCGCGGGTGTTGGCACCCATGACGATGAGATCGATCTCCTCCTTGCGGGCAAAGCGCAGGATTTCGGTTGCGGGCACGCCCACAGCCAGTTGCAGGACGGTGTTGTGGCCGTATTCCTTGAACTGGTCTGCGTAGGTTGTGCGCACTTCTTCTTCCACCCATGCGCGGTAATCGGAGTCTACCGATTCTTCTTCGCCGGAACGAAGGTCGCGCACCGTGGTGCTGAAGCCGCGGCTGGGAACGCCCAGCACGTGGAAGAGGTACAGTTTTGCGCCGTTGCGCTTGGCGAGGTCGAAAGCGACCTTGGCTGCGTTATCACATGCCGGGGAAGCCGATGTAGCGAAAAGAATCTTCTTGAACATACGCTACCTCCTGAGGCTGCATTGTTGGGAACCGCCCTGAAAGCTCATCTCCCATGCGATTCCGTCCAGAATTTCAAACAGGGTGAATGTGGTGTCACATTCCAGAATGCCGGTTCTGTCGCCGTAGACCACATGGCGTATCCGGCCCAGCCTGAGCGGCAGGGCGAGCAGTTCATCCAGTTGGTGAAACCGGATTTCGCCCGTTTCCTGCCGGTTTGTTCCTCCGGGTACCTGAACAGGCACCCCGCGGAGGGTGGTGAATATATTCATGACGGGTTCTCCGGGAGCTCCCGTCAGTTCCACGGTTTTGGCAAATTCCAGCGCCGTGAAGTCCCGGGTTGTTTCCCCTTGTATCGGGCTGGCGGCACAGCGGGCGGCCGCGTCTTCCAGAAAGGGGCTTGTGCGCAGCAGTACCGGATACCGCGAGGCCATGGCGAACACCGAACGCAAGGTGCAGTCCTTTTCAAGTTGCAGGCATCTGCCGAGGCACCAAAGGATTTCCTTCGGCTCATCCGCCGTGCCTTCCAGAATGCGTCCCTGCGCTGTGAGTGTTACCGCTTCCATGGCAATCCTCGTGGAGTATCTTCAGGCGGCGGGCCTTACGGCCTGCGCTTGTCGTGGCAACCGCTGCAATGTGTGGGGCCGCTCCCCTTTGCCTTGTGGCAGTCCATGCACTGGCGGTGGTAGGCCCGGCGCAGGGGGGTCTGATTCTTGCCGCCTGCAACACTGTGGCATTCTGCACAGTCGGTGCCTTCCGAGCTTTCGTCCGGGGTGATAACGCCGTTTGCGCCGCTGTGATGGCAGATGATGCAGTCATCCAGTTTGGCTTTTTCATTATGCTCGTCGTGCTTGAAGAGGGCTGCGGGGCGGGTAAGGGGTTGCAGCGCCTCCGGACGCAGCTGGGTCATGTCGTCCTGTGCCGCCGCAGGGACGAGATACAGGCCGGTCACAATCAGGGACAGCACGGCCAGCAGGGCGAGGGGGGTGATGAAACGTCTGTTCATTGCTTTCTCCTGCTCCCTATTCCGGCTCGGGCTTTTCCATGCATTCATAGATAAGGTCGCCGAGGAACTTGGTATGGATGCCGAGCTGATAGTGGTGAATGATGTCTTCAAGGCCGCCGTGGCAGTTGTGGCAGGGGGCCACCACGACTTTGACGCCGGTATTGCGGAGCTGGTCCGCCTTGATACGGTTGCCTTCCAGACGCACTCCCTTGAAGGGGGGACCGCAGTTGATGACACCGCCGCCTGCCGCACAGCAGAAGTTGTGTTCGCGGGTGGGCGACATTTCAACCACGTTGGTGCACAGGGCGTGTGTAACCTCGCGGAGCTTGTCCATAAGCCCGCGTCCGCGGATGATGTTGCACGGGTCGTGGATGGTGACAGGTTCTTCAAACTTTTTGGCGAGCCGTATCTTGCCTTCGTGGAAGAGTTCCCAGAAGAATTCCACGGAATGCACAATGGGAACGGGGTGGTTTTTCCATCCCAGCCAGCGGTTGCCCACATCGTAAACGGAGCGGAAGGCGTGACCGCATTCTCCCATGACGATGCGTTTTACCTTAAGCTTCTGCGCGGCTTCGAAGTGAGAGCGCTTGAGGCGGCCCATCATTTCAAAATCGCCGGTAAACATGCACATGTCGCTGTTATCCCATCCGGGGGCGGAGGGCATGGTCCAGTCTGCGCCCACATGATGCAGGATGGCGGCAGCCTGATAAATGAGCTGGGTTCTGAATTTCGGTTCCGGAGCGATGACCGAGTAGAAGATATCTGCGCCTTCCACATCCAGCGGGATACGCAGGCCGGGAAACTCGTCCCTTGCTTCATCTTCCTGCCATTGCAGGCTGTCTATCCATTCGTCTTCCTTTACCCACATCTGGTTCATGGTGGCGGAGTGGCTGTGGGCGGTGTCCTGAATGTACAGCGGAGTGACGCCGAGCTTGTGGCAGATGCGGCGTACCGTGCTGATGATGTAGCCCGTGTCCACGCCGATGGGACAGTAATGGACGCAGCGCCTGCACAGGTTGCATTCTGTGTAGGCAATCTGGGCCATGCCGTAGACATCGTCCGGGCTGAGTCTGCCGTGTTTGCGCAGCATGAGCCCCATGGTCTGCTCCACCTTGCCCACCGGGGAGTAGCTGGGGTCCATATCATGTGAAATGCAGTAGTGACATGCCGGGGCGCACATGCCGCACCGCATGCATATTTCCGAGTATGCCTTGAGCCGTGCGCCTGTTTCACCCTGAAGGACGCTGTTTATGACCTGTTCGATCCGGTCCGGCGTGAGGGATTCCGTTGCGCGCTTGAGCTCGGGATCATCGATTTTTCTATCCAAGATGGACATGTATTTCCTCCTGATTGGCTGCTACCAGTCCTGCACGTGGCGGACGGCACCGAATTCAGAGCCGATGTAGGCCCGTGCGAACGGCTGGAACAGGGCATGGGAGAGCCGGGTGAACGGAATGGCCACGAGCATTGCCTCGCCGGAAAGAACATGCAGCAGCGTCATTATCTGCCCGTCTCCGAACTGCTGGGAGGCCAGAAAGCCCGTGATGAACGGTGCGGCGGCTATGCCCAGTGCAAGCCAGTCGGCCTTGGTGGTGACATAACGGACCTGAGCGTTGGTAAGGCGGCGGTGCACGAAAAAGCACGCTGCGCCTATGGCAACCAGAGTAAGTCCGTCCGCCACCGCTTCCGGCAGGGTGGGGTAGCTGATGCCGAAGGCATAGTCCCAAAGCACTTCGTGACCGGGGGTGAAGATGACAAGCACAAGCAGACAGATGTGGAAGAGAAAGGTCGCCACGGTTATGCCGGGGTTTTCTTTCCAGCCCAGTGTGCCGAAGGGGATGAACCAGCGGAAAATGGACCGCAGCGCGTAGGGCCAGCTCATATAACTGATGAAAGCGGCTTCTTTCTGTTTGGCCAGCTGGATCATGGACCAGATGCGGTACGCCGAGCCACCGATGAAAATGGCGAAGGCTGCCCACGCGAGCGGTCCGGTTGCAAAGTTGTATAGTGCGTTCATTCCTGCCTCCACGGTTATCGGGGTAGATCCGCAACGATGCGGAGCAGGGTGTTGCCGCGCATGCCGCGGATGAGCACCTTTGTGCCATCGGGGCTGAAGGCGGGGTCCCATGCCTTGTCGAACTCCCCTCCGACGGGACGGTCGTTCACGATGATGCCGTACCGCTTGCCGGAGCGGACCCGGAATGCCACGTGTTGCCCATTGGCGCTGAAAACCGGTTTCCACGCCATGTCATAGCGTCCGCTCCATGCCTTGCCGTCCAGCAGCAGGTGCCACGCCTTGTTGTCGTGGTTGCCCAGAGCTGCCGCACGCGATCCGTCTGGAGAAAGGGTGAGGTCTGTTACCACCGGAGCGGTGACATTCCATTCCTTACCGTCCATGGCCACAGTGAACTGGCCGTAGCCGGGGGCCACTATTCCCCACAGCTTGCTGCCGTCCGGGCTGTACTGCAGATGCCAGCAGTTGAAGAAGCGGGGTTTCCAGAGGATGTTGCCGTCTTCCGCGACACCCCATTTACCCCCCTGACGAACAGGAGCGACCACGGAGCTGCTGTTGGGCTGAAAGCAGGGATCCCACACGCACTGGAACTGCATGGGCCAGAGGATGCCGTCTACGGCGATGGAGTAATCATACAGCGTCAGGCGCACCTGCGCCGCAACCCGGTGTGCGTAAGGGCTGAAAACCGGCTGCCAGGCGTTCATGAACACGTTGTCCCATGTTTCGCCGTCCACAGCCACGCTGTAAACGCCTTCGCGGAAGGTGACGGGGTCTGCCTGCCCGAGAGACCGCACCTGAACAACGGCAGCCGTGCGTTTGCCGTTTTCGCTCAGGACAAACCCGTTGGCATTTTCATAAAGGGTTTCCCATGCGGCACCGTCTACGGACATGCCGTACCGGGCATCCTGCTGCACCGCTGCAGCAATGACGGAACCATCCGCACTGAAGTGCGGTTCCCATACAAAGCCGTAGCGTTCTTCCCACGGTTCGCCGTCTACAGCCAGAGTCCATTCCTCATCCTGCTGCACGATTGCGCAAAATCTGCCGTCCGGAGAGAAGCCGGGCTTCCACGCCTTTTCGAACGTATTGTCGTGTACGGTATCATTCATACGCAGGCCGAACTGCCCGTCATCTATACAGACGATGGCGGCGGCTGTTTCTCCATCCGGAGAAACATGGATTTCTTCCTGCCATTTGTGCTCCTCCATGGGAGCCAGTGATTCCGCGACGACACGCTCTGCGCGTTCCCAATCCCAAGATTCGGAGAACTGCATGCACGCCTCCTTGTTACACCTGTTCACATTAATCACATCACCTGCGCAGGGTTTCATTGCATGACAGCATTG
>CAYRLL010000024.1:0-5990 GCA_964425115.1 uncultured Desulfovibrio sp.
TGCAACACCAGTTCGCGGTAGAGTATGGGAAGCAGCGAAGATATGAAGACCGGTGAGTCCTCCACCAGAATGATAACCCGCACACCGGCTGTTTCCGTGTCCCGCGCCACGTTCAGCCCGTCTTCCGCCAGCTTGACTATGGCAAGCAGCAGGTCCGCGTTGCCGGTCCAGACAAAAAAGCGGTCTACCCCCATGCTGCGCAGGGTTTCGGTATCGTCCACAGCCTGATGCGTGAGCATGACCACGGGCATGTTGGGATGGGGTGCCTTCACGCCCGTGTGCAGCGCACGCAGGTCTTCCGGCCCGAAGTTGGACATGAGGATGAGCATGTCAAACGACTGCTCCTCAAGGGCGCGGGGCACCTCACTGAAGGAAGAAACCCACGTAAGGCGCGGGGGCTGGCTGAGGTTCAGCCCCCGGTATTCGCTGACAAGCCGTTCAGAGAGCTTGCAGTCCTCCTCCATCACCCATGCGTCATAGGGCGTGGAGAGCAGCAGAATGGACCGCACCTTGCGGGCCATGAGTTCCTGATACAGGGCAAAGCGCGCTTCCGCCCCGGTCCTGTGGCAATAGGGCTGCTCGGTCATGTGTTTCCTCCGCGCTCAGCGTAGCACACGCGGCGGAAAAACACGACAGCAAACGGCCGGTTTCCGGCCTTACCGCTCTCCCCCGCCAGAGTGCGGGGCGTAGGGTGCGCACGGCCCTGCCACATCGCGCTTGTCGGCATACATGGCCTTGTCGGCCCGCAGGTAGGCACTGTCCAGCGTGTCTTCCGGCAGCACGGCAGAAAGGCCGCAGCTCACCGAAACAAAAATATCCCTGCCGTCCGCCCGCGCCACAGGCTCTGCCGCCAGCCGCTCCCGGAAACGCTCCAGCACAGCCCCTGCGGCCGCCTCGCCGCCCATAATCAGCAACATAAACTCGTCTCCGCCCCACCGGGCTATGGTGTCCGTCTCACGGAAGCACTCCTCGGCAAGGCGCGAAAATCCCTGCAGCACATGGTCGCCCGCAGTATGCCCATAGGTGTCGTTAATGTCCTTGAATCCGTTCAGGTCCATAACGACAAGGGAAAACGGCAGCCCGCCGCGCCCCATCATGGCATGCAGCATGGCAAACTTCATCTCCAGCCCTCTGCGGTTGTCCAGACCGGTCAGCACGTCCGTGCGCGCCTGTTCCTCCAGCCTGCGCTGGTAGCGGTTCACCGTGAGCACGCTCACCATAAGCACCGCCAGCGTCACCAGAACCCCCGCCCCCACCGTGCGCACAAGGTTCTCCCGTGCGGAGAGCAGGGCAACCTGCTCCGGCTGCTGCACCACAAGATACCAGTCTATCTCCGGTATATAGCGCGCGGTAAGGTACACGTTGCCGTCATCCCCCTCATAGGCAAAATCCACCGGGGCATTGCGCTCCTTCAGCACCGCTGCCGCCGCGTCCGGCGTGGTCACGTCCGCCAGCCCGCTCTTCATGACCAGCGAGGTATCCGGGTGCACCTGCACCTGCCCGTTGGTGTCCGTCAGAAACACGGTGCGCCCGCCCAGATGGGCGAATCCCCCGAAAAACCGCGCCAGCGTTTCCATGTGCAGGCCCACGCCCGTCACGCCTATGGTGTTCCCCTCGTAATCGCGCACCCGGTAGTTGATGAACACGGTCAGCGCGTTATCCGCCGCCTCGTTGGTGTCCACATCCAGCCGCATGATCATGGGCGAATCCAGAAACGAGTAATACCACCCATCGTGCTCATCCCCGCGCGAAACGGTCTTGAGCACATCGTTGAAATGGTAATACCGCCCCGTTGTCGCTGAGACGAAGAAGGTGGAAAAAAAGCCGAATTCCTCATGGATGCGCAGCAGATACTTGCGTACAAGCTCAGGGTCCCGCTCGCCGCTCAGCGCCCAGTCCTTCAGAAAGGTGTCGTTGGCCATCACCGATGATACATGAATGGGCTGCATCAGGTCGGAATGAATTTCAGAAAAGATGGTGTCGCGCAGCAGCGGCAGTGAGGAATTTACAATCTCCTCACGTATGAACCGTCTGGAAACCTGATAGTTTACCACCGCAATAAACACGAACGCCGCCAGCATGATCCCGGAAAGAATGGATACCAGCTTGGCCTTGTCAGATTTGAATACCATGCGCCCACCTGCGTAAAGAGTGATTTCCTATTGGGGAAATACTCCAAGAACGCCGGAAAACCAAGCGGTTTGCCGTGCCTGCCTGCACTTCCTGCACCGGCACCAATCGCCCGGGAAAACCCGCAGCCCCGCGCAATCAGCACGTTCAAGCCGCTTCCGCCCGCTCCGGCCAGTGACCAGACCCCTTCTGCACCACAAGAAACCGCACTCCCGCACCAACTCGCAGATGAATGAACCACCCCATATTGAGTGAGCAATCAGTTCAGTTGCCAACCTCGGAAAAAATCCCTATAAGAGTTCTCTTTTCCGAATTACTGGGAGTAAAGATAATGCCGCACAAAGGTCCACACATTTCCATAGGCTCAGAGTTTCTCGTGCACCGGGTGCTGCGTATCGATCTGGACGAGTTCGAGGACTGGCCAGAGGCAGTCCGCGAAACGGCCATCGCGCTTGCAGAAGAGTTGTTCCTTGTCCGGTACAACCCGTTCATAGATGCGGAAACCGTACGCCAGAGCGTGCAAACCCGCTTCGATCAGACCGTGCCCGGCCTCGCCCACCATTACGCCACCACCCTGCGCGAAGGGCTCACCATGTTCTGGAGCTCCTACGATTCCGACATGGAATTCCGTGATGAGCTCATCAAGCGCATCGGGCAGGTGGTCCCGCGCGACCGCATAGACCTGCGCCCCGGCTCGCTGGTGGAATGCTCCACCGATGCCACAGACCTGCGCATGGAGCTGCCGCTGCTTGTGGTCGCCCCCGCCAGCGCAGAAGAAGTCAGCGCCGTGGTGCGCCTCGCCAACGAGATGAAGTTCGCCCTCATCCCCCGCGGCGGCGCGTCCGGCTGTACGGGCGGCGCCATTCCCGCCCGCAAGCGCACGGTGGTGATGACGCTGCAAAAGCTCAGCCGCATCAGAGAAGTGAACACAGGCGAAATGACCCTCACCGTAGAGGCGGGCGTCATCACCGCATCCGCCATCAAGGCGGCGGCGGACAAGGGCATGCTCTTCACCGTAGACCCCGCGTCCAAGGCGGCGTCCACCATAGGCGGCAACATAGCGGAAAACTCCGGCGGTCCCTTTGCCTTTGAATACGGCACCACGCTGGACAACATCCTCTCCTACCGCATGGTCACTCCCACCGGCGAAATCGTGGATGTGGAGCGGGTGGACCACCCCCGCCACAAGATCATGGAAGATGAAACCGCCGTGTTTGAGGTCAAGGATGTCTCCGGCGGCGTGCGCACCGTCATCACCCTGAAGGGAGACGAGATCCGCAAGCCCGGCCTGGGCAAGGACGTCACCAACAAGTTCCTCGGCGGGCTGCCCGGCGTGCAGAAGGAAGGCACAGACGGCATCATCGTGGAAGCCCGTTTCGTCTGCCATCCGCCGCAGAAGCATTTCCGCGTGGTGGTGCTGGAATTCTTCGGGCGTTCCATGCACAACGCCATGCTGGTCATCAAGCAGATTGTGGCCCTGCGCGACACCATCCGCACACAGGGCGATCTGGTAAAGATATCCGCGCTGGAAGAGTTCGGCATCAAGTATGTAGAAGCCATCGAATACCAGAAAAAGTCCACGCAGTACGAGGGCAAACCCATCTCCGTGCTCATCCTGCAAATGGACTCCAACGATGAAGCCGCGCTGGAAAAAAGCGTGCGCGACATCGTGGATATCTGTGCGCCCTACGACATGGTAGACGCTTTCGTCGCCAAAGACGCGGCACAGGCGGAACACTACTGGGAAGACCGGCACAAGCTCTCGGCCATCGCCCGCCGCACGTCCGGCTTCAAGATCAACGAAGATATCGTCATCCCCATAGACGTCATCCCCGACTTTTCCGACTTCATCGAAAAGCTCAATCAGGAATGCATGGGCAAGGCCTACCGCGCCGCATTGCAGGATGTGGGCCGCGTTCCCGGCATGCCCATGGAAGACAAAACCCTGAACCGCGAATTCACCTACGTCTCCAAGGTAGCGCAGGGCAAGGTTCCCACGGCAGAGCTTTCCGATCAGGAAATGCTGGACAGGGCCACCGCCTACTTCGACGAGCTTTCGGAGAACTACCCCGCGCTCAAGCGCACCTTCCAGAAGATATACGAGCACATGCTCGCCACCCGCATCATCATCGCCAACCACATGCACGCGGGCGACGGCAACTGCCACGTGAACATCCCCGTAAACTCCAACGACCCCATCATGCTGCATAATGCCGAAGAAGTGGCAGACGCCGTCATGTCCAAGGCGCAGGAAATGCACGGCGAGGTAACGGGCGAGCACGGCATCGGCATCACCAAGATCAAGTTCCTGTCCGAAGAGAAGATGCAGGCCCTCAAGACCTTCAAGAGCCGCGTGGACCCGCATTCCATCATGAATCCGGCCAAGCTCACCCAGCGCGAAACGCCGGTCAAGCCGTTCACCTTCTCCTTCAACAGGCTCATCAAGGACATTCAGGCCTCGGGCCTTGCAGACAAGGACAGGCTCATCGGCCTGCTCACCAACATTCAGGTGTGCACCCGTTGCGGCAAGTGCAAGCAGGTCTGCCCCATGTTCTTCCCGGAAAAATCGCTCCTCTACCACCCGCGTAACAAGAACCTCAGCCTCGGCGCGCTGCTTGAGGCGGTCTACTATTCGCAGGTGAACAAGGGCAAGCCGGACGAAAACCTGCTTACCCAGCTGCGGCAGCTGGTGGAGCACTGTACCGGCTGCGGCAAGTGCACCGCCGTGTGCCCGGTGAAAATAAACTCCTCCAGCGTGGCGCTGGAACTGCGCGCCTTTGTGGATGAAGAAGGCGCGGGCGGGCACCCCATCAAGTCCAAGGTGCTCGATTACATCGCGGCAGATGTGTCCGGCCGTGCTCCGCGGGCGGCCAAGCTGGCCGCCATGGGGCAGAAGGTACAGAACAGGGCGCTCAGGCTCATCCCCGCCTCATGGCGGTCCGGGCTGGATAATCCGCTCTTTTCCGGCCCCGGGCCGGAGGTCGGCTACAACAGCCTTGCGGAAGCCATCCGGCTGGACAAGGGGTCCATCTTCATCCCCAAATCCCGCGCAGACGCAAAGCCGCTGGAAACGGTGTTCTACTTCCCCGGCTGCGGCGGCGCGCTGTTCTACCGCAATATCGGCCTTGCCGGTCTGGTGCTCATGCTCCGGGCGGGCTTTGCCGTGATCATGCCGGAAAAACACCAGTGCTGCGGCTATCCCCTGCTGGCAGCAGGCAAAGATACCCTGTACCGCAAAAATCGCGAATCCAACCTCACCGCCATGACCGGCCTGCTGGAAAAAGCCGCCGCGCAGGGGCTTAACGTCACCCACGTCATCACCGCCTGCGGCTCCTGCCGCGAAGGGCTGGAAAAATACAACCTGCCGGAATCCCTCAAGGCTGGGCTTATCCACAAGGATATGATGCAGCTGCTTATGGAGCGCATTCCCCCCGCGCGCTTCGCGCAGGGCGGCAAGCTCCTCTACCACGCAGCCTGCCATGCGGAATGGAGCGGCGTGCACAAGGTCAAGGCTGCCGGCGTGTATCAAAAGGCACTGGCAGACTTCTCCGGTGCAAATGTGGAGATAACTCCCGGCTGCTGCGGCGAATCGGGCATGGGTGCCATGACCAACCCGGAAATCTACAACAAGCTGCGCAGCCGCAAACAGATGAATATGGAAGCCTCGCTCACCGGCTACGGAGAGGGTGAACCAGTTATCGTGGGCTGCCCTTCCTGCAAGGTGGGCATCGCGCGCATCCTGCTGAACATGCAGGAAAAGCGGCCCGTGCTGCATACGCTGGAATACATTGCCGCCCAGATGCACGGCGATGACTGGAAAAAGCGCTTCAAAAAGCTGGTGCTCGATTCCCTTGCCTCCG
>CAYRLL010000024.1:6090-27159 GCA_964425115.1 uncultured Desulfovibrio sp.
GGTTACGCGGGTTCAAACTCACTCTTGGGCGCGCCGCACACGGGGCATACCCAATCGGAAGGCACGTCTTCAAACTTGGTTCCGGCAGCCACGCCGTTATCGGGGTCGCCTTCAGCCGGGTCATATTCATAGCCGCAAATGGTGCAAACATACTTCTGCATCGGAGTATTCCTTCTTTCTTGTTCTTTTACAGCTCGGCCTTCCAGTGGCCATGCAGGTTGCAGTATTCACGCGCCGTAACCTTGGAGGCCTGAATGCAGAATTCAGCCACCGGGGTGTCGCCGGGGTTGAGGAACTTGGTGTAGCTCACGCCGTCGGCCACAAGCTCAATCCACTGGATCCAGTGTTTGGCTTCCATGGGATGCAGCACCGCACCCACAGACACCTTGTAGCCGGTGGCAGTCTTTTCGATAACCGGCACATGCTTTTCACGTGCAGCGTCAACAGTGCCTTCGGCCTCCAGATGCATTTCCTCGCCGCAGCACACCAGTTCCGCGCCGCCGCCCACCATCACCTCAACCATGTTGCCGCAGTGCTTACACCGGTAGATCTCAAGAAACTTGGGCATGAATGCCTCCTTATCGTACGGATTGTCATGAATGAATCCCCCTGCGGGGCAGGGGTCGAATCTTAGCAGTAAAGATTCCTACCATGCCGGAGCATACACGCTCCTCTCCTTCAATTCAATCCCCCGTAACAATTTTTCCGCACTGATACGCCGCACAGTTTCCCGCACCCTACGGAGCAAGCAATGCCTGCAGGTCAGAAGAGGCAAGCTCCAGCTCCCGCTCGAAGCGCAGCCCGAACTCTTCCCCGTTATGCCAGCGCACAGTGCTTTCCAGCCCGTTCAGGCGCGCCCCTGAGGCATTGAGCATGGTGTCAAATATCACCGCGGCGAGCATTTCCGGCGCACGGCTTCCCGGCTGCGCCATCTTTACCCGCGCCCCGCCGGGGCTGATGTCTATAAGATACAGGTCCAGTGCCGAACCGTTACTGTGCAGCCTGCACCTGTGCTTGAATCCGTAAGCCTTAAGTTCCAGGCGCGAGTGTTTGCGCCGTTCAATGGCTGATGTGCTCATATTTCCCCCGCTGGCTCAATTGCCGGTCAATCTGCTCACTCTGCTTATTCTGTTCACGGCGTACCCCGCCCGGTGCAGCGCACTCCGCATAAGGAGCAACACTATACCACATTATTCAGGCACTGCCATTATTACTCTTTGAACCGCTCCACCATCACGTTCAGCTTGTGCGCCATACCCGCCACCTCGCGGATGGCGTCGTTGGCTTCCTGAATGCGTCCGGCAATGGCTTGGGAAAGATCGTTTATGGAGTTGATGCTCCGGTTAATCTCCTCGCTGGTGGCAGACTGCTGCTCGGAAGCCGTGGCAATGGACCGCACCATGTCCGCCATATCTTCCGACCGCTGCACAATGTTGGCAAAAATGCTTCCCGTCTGCCCCGCCTTTTCCGCCGTGCTCACGCTGCGCTTGCGCGTATCGTTCATGCCCTGCACGGCGCTGCGCGTGCTTTCCTGTATCAGCACCACGGCTTCCTCCACCTCGCGGGTGGCGGTCATGGTCTTCTCAGCCAGTTTGCGCACCTCGTCCGCCACCACGGCAAATCCCCGCCCGGCTTCACCGGCACGGGCGGCCTCAATGGCGGCGTTCAAGGCCAGCAGGTTGGTCTGATCCGCTATGTCGTTTATCACGCCGATAACGTTGCCGATATTCTGGGCGCTGTCTGCAAGCGCATTCAGGCTTTCCGCCATCGTGGCCGCATGTTCAGACATTTCCTGCGTCTCACGCACCGTGGCGGCCATCTCCTGCCCGCCGGTAGAAGCCTCCGCACTGGCCTTTTCCGCCATCTGCGCCGTGGATGCCGCGCTCTGCGTCACCTCCATCACGGTCACATTCATCTCTTCCATGGCGGTTGCCACCTGACTGGTCTGGCTGGCGGTCTGCTCAAAGTTGCCGGTCACTTCCGTCATCTGGCTGGAAAGCTGCTGCGCCGCAGAGGCAAGATTCATGGAAATGGCTGTCACCTGTTCGGCCACGGCCAGCAGGTTCCTGCGGTTGGCCTCAATGCGCGCCTTGTCCTTCTCTTCCTGTGTCAGGTCTATCATCACGCCGATAACACCCGTCACCTCGCCGTCCGCATCCTTCAGGGGCGAAAACTCGTATTGCAGGGGAAACTCCACCCCGTCCGAACGCCGGTAGGTCATGTGCCCGCTGGCACTGCGCCCCGTGGCAAGCACTGCGGAAACAATATCCTCGCCGTGGCCGCCCCTCTCCAGCACCCTGTTCAGGCGCATGGAAGCCATGTCGCCCTCCACGCCCAGAATGGCGCGCATGGGCGCGTTGGCATAATCCACCGCCTGTTCCCTGTTCACCACCACCAGCGGCACAATAATACCGTTGAGCACCGAACGGTTGTACTGCAGCTGGTCGCGGATGGTTTCCACCATATTGGCCAGATTCCCGCTCAGCCTGCCCAGTTCGTCAATGCCCGAATCGGAAAAGTTGATGGAGTAGTTGCCTTCCTCAATCTCGTGGCTCACATCGGTAATGCGGCGGATGCGGTTCACAATGCCAAACTTCATGAACAGCAGCAGCACGGTAACAAGCGCCACCAGCCCGGCAAGGGATATCCCCGCCCCGGTGTACTGGGCGGAACGCAGCATCCCCACCTCGCCGGAAATATCCTTGAGCATGACCATAGATCCCAAAATGGCGCGGCTGGCCCCATGACAGTGGTGGCAGCCTTCCTCATTGGGAATGGTGTTGGTGGAAACAAAATAGGGCGTTCCCTTAATCGTCAGGGTCTCAAACTCCGTGCCGGGCTGCCTGAGCGAGGTACGCACCATTGCCGACAACCCCTCGTCTCCGTACACGCCCGCCAGCTCCTTGCGCAACGTCTCCGGCCGGGTGCCATAAGTGATCACGCCGTTGTAATCGGTCAGAAACACGTCAATGGTCTTGTACTCTTCGCGGATATGCTCAAACTTGGCGGCGGTGCCCGCATCATCGCCCACAGACATGGGGTCTTCTATGGCGCTGAGCAGCATGTCGGATATGGCCACGGCAGAATCGTGGATGAGGTAGAAGGCAGTTTCCTTCTGCTTGTAGGAATTGGCCAGAAACAATCCCGTAAAGGAAAGCAGCGAGGCCACGGTGACAAGCAGAAACACCTTCATTCCCAGGGAACGATGCAAGAACCGCATAGAACCTCCCGACGCGCACCCCGTGCGCAGCAGCTGGTTACCCACCGCTATCGCCGCACCCCTACGACGAAACCCCGCGCGGAAAGGAAGCGGCAAAACGCCGCAAGCAACACCCGCATGGCGGAAGCGAATACTCCGCCCGAAGAGAGTATGAATATTATCCCTGTCTTAGGATACATCGTACAGTGCGTCAAGCCATGTCAGCCCGGCAACATGCAAACATGGCAACATATGCACACGACACCGCTCCGCCGGACTGAACGCCGGACAGGGACAGAAAGCCGGACAGACGGGCTGGCAGACAGATAGTTACCAGTCCGCAGCCAGTTCACAGACATCTGACATATATCTAGACAGTTCGCAGAAAGCCGGGCGGCGCCCCTAGCGGCGCCCGCCCAGCTGGTACTTGCGCACGGCGGCGTTGTGTTCTTCCAGCGTCTTGCTGAAATGGTGGGTGCCGTCCTTGCGGGAAACGAAATACAGGTAGGAATGCCGCTCCGGATTCACGGCAGCGCGCAGGGCTTCCAGCCCCGGCGAGCAGATGGGACCGGGCGGCAACCCCCGGTGCACATAGGTATTATACGGATTTTCGGCATCGCGCAGATGAGCGCGAGTAATGTTGCCGTCAAAGGCGGGGCCTATGCCGTAAATGATGGTAGGGTCCGCCTGCATGAGCATGCCTATCTCAAGCCGCCGCGTATACCCGCCCGCCACGCGGGCGCGTTCCTCAGGCACGGAGGTCTCTTTTTCCACCAGCGTGGCAATGGTGAGAATGCGCCGCAGTTCATCGGGTTCCGGCAGCCCCTGCGGCCAGAGTGCAGCGGTCTTGCTGCGGAACATCCGCACCAGACGCGAAGCCACGCTGCGCGCCGCCTCCGGGGTCAGGTCCTCCGGCATGTCCATGAGATAGGTTTCGGGAAACAGAAACCCCTCTGCATTCTCAAAGGGAATGCCGTGCTCCTTCAGAAACTCCGGGTCGTGGAACACGGCCTTCAGGTCCTCCGCCCGGGCAAAGCCCTGCTCCTCAATGGCCCGCGCCGTCTCCCACCACGTCAGCCCCTCACGCAACTGCAGCCGGTGCTGCACGGGAATGCCGGAAACCAGCACCTCCAGAACGCGGTCAGGCGTCCAGCCGGTGCTGAAGACAAATTCCCCGGCCCGCACGGCCCCGAGCTGCTTACGGTAGCGGGCCAGCAGGCGGAACCGGTCCACATCGGTAATCACATCGGCCTTCCTGAGCTGCCACGCCACCCTGTCAAAGGTGGACCCCGGCCGGATGCGGATGTGCACCTCCCGCCCCTGCTCCTCCGGTACTGTGGTCATAAAGGAATGCACCGCGTACCACACGCCTATGCTTGCGGCCACCACCAAAACCCCGGCGGCCGCAGCCACATACAGCAAAAGCTTCTTTCTCATACCCGGCTATTCCGCTTCGCGCCGCTGTTCAGGGGGCAGCGCGAGAAAGGTTTCCAAAATCCGCACGGCAGCCTGCTGATCCACCACCTTGCGCGCCTCCCGGCTATTCAGCCCGGCGGCCCGCAGGTCTTCCTCAGCCTCATGCGAACTGAGCACCTCGGTCATGTAGTAGACAGGCAGCGCACAGCGCCGCTTCAGACGCGCCACAAAATTACGCACCTGCCGCGTCATCAGGGTTTCCGTGCCATCCACGTGCGTGGGCAGCCCCACCACCACCCCGGCCGGATTCTCCGCCGTGATGAAGGCCAGCAACTCCGCGAAAAACGCCTCCCGCGTGGTCATGGCAACGGTCCTGCGCGGAAAAGCCATACGCCCTCCCGCATCGGTGGCCGCAAGTCCGGTACGCCGGGTGCCGTAATCAATGGCTATAAACTTCATGGGCTCCACGAAAATATGAACAGTATGTCAGGCAACACGCCCGCGCAGCACAACTTCCCGCGCAGCGTACGTAAAAAAGCACGGGCAGCCCATGGCGGCCCGTGCGTCCCTGTGTAGCCTGTGGCGGGCCGGTCGTCCAGCCTTTCCGCCCCTGTCCGGTCCCTTGTCCGGTCCCTTGTCCGACCTCTTGTCCGGCCAGCCATTCAGCCAGCCATTGCGCCGATCTCCTTGGCAGCCGCCAGCCCGGCAGCTCACCCGTCGCCTCAGTCGTCGCTTCAGCCGTTACCTTGGCCGTTACCTTGCCCATGCCCCAGTCAGTCTAGATCGTCAGGTCCGCCGCCACCACGCCCAGCAGCCCTCCCCGCGCGTCACGGACAGGCGCAGAAACCGTTATGCACGGCGCGCCCGTGGCGTCAGAAACATATACGCTGGAAACATACAGGGCGTTGGTCTCCAACGGCCCGGTAAACCACGGGCGCCCCGACCAGTTCCTGCCTTTGGCCTTGGCGTCCTCCCGGCTTTCCTTGCCCGAGCGGGGCACATTGGCCGCATGCTGCACGCCCTTGGCATCCGTGAGAAACAGCAGTTCCACAAACGGATACCGGCCAATGACCGCCCGCATGGCCTTTTCCTGCCGCGCCGGATCGCCGGAAAGCACTTCAGCAGACTCAGCCAGCGAGTTGACCAGTTCATGCGCCTTGCCGCTGCCTATCAGGCGGAACACCGCGTTCAGGTTGGCCAGCGCGTCCACTTCGGCAGAAAGCCGCTTCAGGGCGCTCAAAGATTCGTGCATATGCCCGCTGGTGGATGCGGAAATCTCGTCCACCGTGCCGATAATGGAATTGATGTGCTCTGCGCTGGCAGCCTGCTGGCTCGCCGCCGCTGCGATGGACTGAATCTGCCCCGCGCTCTCCCCGGCAAGGCGTACTATCTCTTCCAGCAACCCGCCGGAACGCGATGCCAGCTCCGTGGCCGTATCCACCTGCCGTGCGGCGTCGTGCATGCTTTCCCGCGTCTGCCCCACCCCCTGCTTAATGGCGGTTATCTGGCCGCCCACTTCGCCTGTGGCCTGCATGGTCTTTTCGGCCAGCTTGCGCACCTCATCGGCCACCACGGCAAACCCGCGTCCCGCATCGCCCGCGCGGGCGGCTTCAATGGCCGCGTTCAATGCCAGCAGGTTGGTCTGGTCCGCAATGTTGGAAATAATCTCCATCACCTCGTCCACGGCGTCCGCCTTGGCTCCCAGCCCGTTGACTATTCCCTCCAGCGCCTGCGTGCGCTCATGCACTTCCGTGATGGCGCGTACCGTGTCGGTCACCGCCTGCGCCCCTTCCTGCGCCCGCAGGCGCGTCGTGTCGCTGTGCACAGACGCCGCTTCGGATGCCTCGGCCACCTGCTGCACGGCGGCGTTCATCTGTTCCATGGCCACAGTCGCCTCTCCGGCCAGTTGCTGCTGCTGTTCCGAACCGCGGCTGGCGCTGGAAGCGGCCCTGCTCAATTCCCCGCAGCTTTCCCGAATGCCTGTCACGGAGCCGTCCAGCGTCTGCGAGGAGTTAAGCAACCCCTTGCACCGCGCCAGTTCCGACTGTGTCCGCGTTTCGGCAATCTCACGGCGGGCGGCCTCCGCCGCTGCCCTGTGCGTTTCGGCAGCTTCATGCGCGGCCTTGCGGTCCGCGCACAGTGCATCCACGGCGCGCGTCAGCGTTTCAATCGCAGTGGCCGCATCAGCCGGCAACGCGGCATGAAATTCTCTGTATTCCGGCATTGCTCCGGCACCTGAACCTGCAGAATCTGCGACCCCTGCTGCCCCCTTTATGCCCACTGAACCGCCTGAACCGATGGAACCGGTTGAATCGGCACGACTGGCACGACTTACAGGACTGTCAGGACCGGCATTCCCGGCAAGGTGGGCGGCACCGGCGGCACGGTCCCCCTCTTCTCTTCCCATACGGGCGGCCAACGCCTGCGCCCAGCGCACCATGGCTGCCTCACGCCGTCCGGCCGCCAGCACCCGCAGCCATCCGACCAGTGCAGCAAACAGCGCGGCAAGCAGCGCCACTCCCGCCACCGGGCCGGTGCTCAGCCAGCCAGATCCCCCGCTTTCCTGCGCAGCATTCGCATATTCCGGAGCCGTCCACGCCACCCAGACCATTGCCAAACATATCGCCATCCGTGTGGGCAGGCCCGTGAACCGGCTTAACCGCTGGCACAAGGGCTGGCAGACTTCCTTTTTCATAGACAACTCCTCTTCCCTGCTGTTGATCAATTGCCATTATTGTAACATTTTGACAATAAAAGCAATAGTCTACGTTTTTGTAGGTATGCCTGACATACCCAACAGCAAACAGCGCCCTAACATGGCGAAAAAAAAGGAGTTACACAGCGGCAGAAAAGAGGAAAGTAGTTTTACAAAAATGCTATTTTTGTCGTAATACCATTTCGGCCAGCGCGTTCACCGTAGCGGCGGCAAGGGGCGAACCGCCCTTCCGCCCGCGTATGGCAATGAAGGGAATCTCCGCCTGAGCAATAAGAATATCTTTTGATTCAGCGGCATTAACAAACCCCACCGGCATGCCCACCACCAGAGCCGGGGCAGGGCCGCCGGATTCCAGATGCTCCATCAGCCGGATAAGTGCTGTAGGCGCATTGCCTATGGCAAGTATGCAGCCTCCCAGCAGGTCTCTGGCCGCGTCCATGGCCGCACGGGCACGGGTCGTGCCCTGTTCTCTCGCGGCAGCCACCACGTCCGGACGGTTGAGAAGACACTGCACGGTGCACCCCAAAGGCTCCATGCGTCGCACGGGAATGCCCGCGCGGGCCATCTCCGTGTCCGTAAACACGGTGCATCCTGCGGCAAGGGCCGTCATGCCCGCCTCCACGGCACGGGGATGAAAAACCACATGATTCAGCAGGTCAAAATCCGCCGAGGTGTGGACAAGGCGGCGCACAATCTCCCACTCGCCCCCCTCAAAGGGACGCGGGGCGGGTACTTCGGCATCGATGATGGCGAACGAACGCGCCTCTATGGTGTCAGGCGTAAAGTATGGCTGCAACGTGGTCGGGGACAAAGTGAACTCTCCATAAAAACAGACCTGAAAACGGCCCTGAAACGAGCCTTGGTTAAAACCGGCAATGGTCTCCGAAAAAGGTCAATGCTGGGCGGGGTGTGCCTACCGCGAGGCCGCAAGCCGGACCTGTGCTTCAGCCCTGCCCGTTTCGCTCCGGCGCAGCCGCACGCAGGCGTCCACAAAGGCCGGAGCAACCTCCGGATTGGAGCCGAAATGCAGATGAATGTACGAGCCCAGCGTGTTGTTGCGCAAAAAGCCTTCTGACTCTTCCCGCCAATCCTTCCTGTCCCGCACCTTGTAGATGGCAAGGGCTTCGGGGTCTTTTTCCGCAATGTAGGAATAGTGGAACTCGTGCCCGCGGGCCACGGTCCACGCCCCCCCGAGCAGAGAAGGAGCCATGGTGGTCACCTCGCGGTATCCCAGTGCGCGGCGTTGCGAATCCATGCGGCACCGGGCAGCAAAACAGCCGCACATGGGCAGGATGTCGCCGTCCGGCGTTTGCAGGTCGCGCATCAGGTACATGAATCCGCCGCATTCCGCATACACGGGCCTGCCGCTTTCCGAAAAAGCCCGCACCGCCTGCCGCATGCCGTAATTGGCGGTCAGCCCTCCGGCATGCACCTCCGGATACCCGCCGCCGAAATACAGTCCGTCCACATCCGGCAATTCCGTATCCGCAAGGGGAGAAAAAAAGCACAGTTCTGCCCCGGCTTCCTGCAACAGGCGCAGGTTTTCCTCGTAATAGAAGCAGAATGCGGCATCCCGCGCCACACCTATGCGTGCCCGCACCGGCACGTCCTCCCGCAGGGGCGGCAGCCCGGGGTGCACTTCCGGTAATACATTCAGCAGGGCAGGCACATCCACCCCCCGTTCCAGCCAGTCGGCCATGGCCTCCAGCCGTTTCGGGGTAAGGGGATGCTCCAGTGCGGTCACCAGCCCCAGATGGCGCGAAGGCACAACCAGCGCCTCGTCACGTCCAAGGCAGCCTGCCAGCGCAACCTCCGGGCAATGGGCGCTCATGGCCTCTCCGAGCAGGGCGGCATGGTTGTCACTACCCACGCGGTTAAATACGGCGGCGGCAATGCGCACGTCCGGGTCAAATCCGGCAAACCCCCGCACCACGGCGGCAGCGGAACGCGCCATGGACCGCGCGTCCACCACCAGAAGAACCGGAGCATTCAGCCATTTGGCAATCTGCGCTGTGGAGCCGTCCTCGCCGGAGCCGGAAGCACCGTCAAACAGCCCCATAACGCCTTCCACAATGGCAACGTCCGGTCTGTTCTGCGCGTGCACCGTGTAGCGCATGAAGATATCGCGCACGGTTGCGCCGCCGGTCATCCAGCCGTCCAGCGCGTGCGATGCCCGCCCGGTAGCCAGTGCATGGAACCCGGGATCAATGAAATCCGGCCCGGCCTTGAACGCCTGCACGGAATAACCGCGCCGCACAAGCGCCGCCATCAGCGCCAGACTGAACAGCGTCTTGCCGCACCCGCTGTGCGTGCCCGCCACCACCAGAACCTTGGTCATGCGTTATGCACCAGACTTTCGCGGCGCGCGAACTTGCGGGTAATGATGTCGGCGTCTTCCGGGCTGGAGGTCACCTGCAATTCCGGGCTGCCCCCGTAGCAGCAGAATTCCCCCCCCTCCATGAGCACGTAGCCTGCAGAAAGCACCTTGGCATAGGGCAACTGCTCGCGCATATCCGCATGGTCCACCCGCTGCGGAAAAATGAACGGCACGGGCTGGCCGGAAAAGTCTTCGAAGATGATATATTTCATATTCGGCTCCTGTCCGCCCAATATACGGATAATACCGGCAAAGGTCCACTCCGCCGGAACATGTGCAGCCTTCCGGACACAAAATCCTGCAGTGCCCGTCTGATGCATCACAATGGATATCGCGGCCCATGGAAGGAGCGTGGCGGGGAAACGGGCCTTGTAACTCCTTCGGCAACTCCGATGCAATCGATCAGGATTGCAGTATCTGAAAAAAATATCCATCTCCATTGTTGTAATTCAGACACAACAGCGCAAAGGCCTTTTATCGCCTGTCCTGCAGAGAGCATTTCTTACAGTATACACGCACATGGAAAAGCCCCACGCGCATCCCATTATCGCAATAAACCTGCAACCATGCCTCTTGTCTAACAACTCTATCAAGAAGCTTTGCCTCCGCAACCTGCACTGCAGTTTTCTCAAAAGCCATTGCGCTTTTTAATGTTTTCTGGAATAAGACTTCGGAGTCGTGGCACACCGCCGCGCCTGTTGCGCTATCGTGCAACCGCCACCCGGAGGAGCGAAGAAAATGGAAAACTACCTGAAGGAAGCCTTGGAGATCGTGAAGGCGCAAGCCAGTGTCCGCACCATGACGGAAGAAGAAATCACCACCATGGTCAAGAAGCTGGCAGATGGCATAAAAGTCATAAGCGAGGGCTGCGCAGGAACAGATGAATGCGAATCCTTCGACATGGACCCGAAAAAGGCCATCAAGGAGAAGTCCATAACCTGTGTAGAGTGCGGAAAGTCCTTTAAAATACTTACCAAAAAGCACATTGCCACCCACGGAATGACCGTGGAGGAATACCGCGAACGTTGCGGCTACAAGAAGGGCACCCCCCTCGTGTGCAAATCTCTGCAGCGTGAACGCCGCAAAAAGATGAAGGAAATGAAGCTGTGGGAACGCCGCAATCAGGAATAGGCGTTCCGGCCTGACTCCGGGGGGCCGCCCCCCGGAGCCGAATTTTCTCTTCGCCCCCGCACTCCCCGGCACCCCGCCCTGCAGGCGAGGTTACTCCGGTGTCATCCCGCCGAACATAGGGGCCGAAAGAACAAGAAACTCTTCGGTCCATGTCCCGAGCACAAGGTTCAGATACAGATGAGCCGTTGCCGGGCGCATCCCCGGCGCAGAACAGTCAACAGGCGCGCCCCCCCAATATATATGATAGACCGCATGCCCGGCGTACGATACGCGGCACAGCAGGTCATACGGGCCATATTGCTCCACATGCCGGGCCAGCACATTCTCCAGCCGCTCGCCCGGCGTACGCCTGCGCGTGTTCAGCGTCACATTCCACGCGCCGCCCCCCATGTCCTCCGGCTGAAAGAGCACGGAAAAAAAACCGCCATCGCTATAGCCCTGCTGCGTGTGCGCACGCACTCCCAGCAGCACGCCGTCCCTTGTCCTCAAGGGCGATACGCGCAACTGGGGAAACCGCGCCGTCACATCCTGCAAACGGTCGCCCAGACGCACTCCGTGAATGGAAAAAGGCACCTCCCCCCGTACAGAATCGGCCCGGGCCACCGTACCGAAACAGAGCAGAAGGAACCCGGCCACGCCGAACACCGTCAGCCTTATAACTCCACCCGATACAGCACCATGCGTTACAAAAAGAAGCGGCACAATATTACCCGCCTGTTGCAGTTGCCCACTATCCATGCGCCCGCGTTTGAGCTAATATACGATTGAAACCGTTGGCGGGGGGGATATTCCGCTCACTGTTCCCGCACGGCATCAAGAAAATACGCTATGTTGCCGATAATACGCTCGTCAATCATCAACTTGGTGCAGCGGTTAAACGCCCGCCTGCGCAACATCACCCGCCTGAACGCCGGAGGAGAACACCCGTGAGCAAGCAAAAAGCCGCGCTGAGCATCAAATGGAGAATACTCACCCTCGCCCTGCTCGGCCCCGTGCTGGTAGCGGGCATCATGGCATGGCAGCGCATCAGCGACATCCGCAACGATGCCATCGACGCCACCATCCTGAAAAGCCGTGCCCTTGTCCTCATGGCAGAGGCTACGCGGGAAGAAATGTCCCGCAAGCTGAGCATCGGCGTCATCAAGCCCTTTGATGAGCTGCCCTCCGACAAGGTCATTGAGGCCGTTCCCGTGGTCACCGCCATGCGCACCGCCGCCTTAAAGGCAGAGGAGGCCGGCTACCAGCTGCGCGTTCCCAAGGTTTCGCCCCGCAACCCGGTCAACACGCCAACCGCGCTGGAACTGGAAGTGCTCCGCGAATTCACCAGCACCAATCAGCCCGAAAAAATCATCGTCACCAAAGATCTGGTCCGCTTCTTCCGCCCCATCAGGCTGACGCAGGAATGCCTTTACTGCCACGGCGACCCCAAGGGTGAACGCGATGCCGTGGGCGGCATAAAGGAAGGCTGGAAGGTGGGCGAAATCCACGGCGCATTCCAGATCATCAGTTCACTGGATGAGGTAAACGCCGCCGTCACCCGCGCCCAGTTCACCATCGCCGGGGTCACGTCGGGCATCCTGCTGCTCATCTTCGGCGTTGTCTGGTCGCTCATGAACCGGAACATCATCTCTCCGCTGTTCCGCATTCAGGGATTCGCCGTGTCCGTTGCCGGCGGCAACCTGAACGCCAGGCCGGAAGGCGACTTCCCCGCCGAACTGGGCGAGGTGAAAGACTCCATAGAATCCATGGTGGGCAACCTCAAAACCAAGATGCAGGAAGCCGGAGAAAAAACCGCGGAGGCCGCCGCCCAGACCACGCGGGCCGAAGCTGCGCTGGAAGAGGCCCGGCAGCAGGGGGAAAAGGCGTCTTCCCTGCTCGCGACCATGCAGCATGTGGCCTCCGAGGCGGCAGACATCGCCAGCAGAGTCTCTCTTGCGGCAGAAGCCCTCTCCGCTCAGGTGGACGAAGTTTCCGCAGGCATGGAACAGCAATCCATACGCACCGGCGAAACGGCAACGGCCATGGAAGAAATGAACGCCACCGTGCTGGAGGTAGCCCGCAGCTCAGGCAACTCCGCCGCCAGCGCGGAAGCCGCCCGCGAACAGGCCCTCAGGGGTTCCAGAATCGTGGAAGATTCCGTGGCCGCCATCAGCAAGGTGCATGAACAGGCCCAGTCCCTCAAACAGGAAATGACCCTGCTCGGCAAGCAGGCCGACGACATAACCCGCATCATGGACGTCATTTCCGACATAGCGGACCAGACCAACCTGCTTGCGCTGAACGCAGCCATAGAGGCCGCCCGCGCGGGCGATGCCGGGCGCGGTTTCGCCGTGGTGGCGGACGAGGTGCGCAAGCTGGCAGAAAAAACCATGCAGGCCACCAAGGAAGTGGGTCAGGCCATCCACGCCATTCAGGCGAGCGCGCGCACAAACATCCAGAGCATGGACGAAGCCGCGGCAAGTGTGGAAAAAGCCACCGCGCTGGCAAACCAGTCGGGCGCAGCGCTGGAAAAGATCGTCCATCTGTCCGAGGACAACTCCGATCAGGTGCGGGCCATTGCCACGGCGGCAGAGCAGCAGTCCTCCACCAGCGAAGAGATAAACCGCGCGGTGGACGATATCAGCCGCATTGCCGGAGAAACGGCAGACGGTATGACACAGGCGGCGGAAGCCGTGAGCAGCCTTGCCGAACTGGCGAAAAAGCTGGAATCCCTCATCACCGAGATGCGCGGCACCACCCGCTGACCCGCGCCGCGCACGGTCCCGGTCAGCATCAGTATCGTATCAGAACCGCTTCAGGCGGCACCCCGGCGACGTCATGCCACCGGGGTGCCGCCTTTCTTCTCTCTTTCGCGGTCCGGCCCTTCCGGCTTCTTCAGCCCGCACCCCACCATGCAGACGCAGCCGATTCCCTGCCCGAGACCGTTGCCGCACTATGACCGATGCACACTCCTTGCGAAATAATTCCTGACTGCTGCGGGAGGAAATAGAACACGCCTCAGGCGTTCATGTTTACACGTTTTTTTTCCGAAAAAACGGCCCCAAAACCATGCCCTGCACGTGTTTGACCGTTCAATTCAAGCATTAACCTCCTGAAAAAAGAAGAGACTTGGCCGCCCATGTGCGGGAATACAAAAGAAGAAGACCTTCTTTTCAAAATTTGCAAAATAGTCTAAACCAATCCAGCCAACAGATATCTTTCGTATTTTGTGCAGTTCGCCTTAACACCAAGTTTCGAGGAAGGTGTACCTTGTCAAAGAGATACTTTCCCATTGCAGTGCTGACCGGTATTCTGGCAGCCGTGGCCCTTTTCGGCTACATGACCCCGACCCAGTCGGAGGCAGTCCCCACCCGCATTCTTCTCGACAACGCGGGCGGTAAGGTTGTCTTCAATCATGTTGTCCACGCAAGGGACTACGACATTGCCTGTGAAACCTGTCACCACGAGACCGTAGCGGGGGACACCGAACCCCTTTCCTGCGGTCAGTGCCATGGGGCCGAAGTCACCGCCGCATGGGTAAAGGAGCATGAAGCCTCCTTCCCCAAAGACCTTCAGTGCGTAACCTGCCACCACGTCGAGTTCGCCAAGGATCATGACTGGGGTCACGAGATGCATAAGGAGATAGCCTCCTGCACCGACTGCCACCACGAAGACACCAGCATTGAACCGGAACCGATGAACTGCGCCGACTGTCACAGTTCCGAAGCAAGCGGAGCCCTGCTCTCGCTGCGCGATGCCGTGCACGTGAAGTGTCAGGCCTGCCACCAGGACATGTTCGATGAGCAGCTCAAGGGCTGCGGCAACTGCCATGGCGAGCAGAACCAGAAGGACGCCCTCAGCGCCGGAACGCTGGACAAGAAGTTCACCAAGTGCACTTACTGCCACAGCGACAAGGCTCTGGAAGAAGTCATCCCCAATCGGATGACCGCTCTGCACGACAGCTGCATGGGATGTCATGAGGAAAAGGCCGTCGGTCCTTACAAGAAGGACGAGTGTAACCAGTGTCATTTCCGGTAGGGTAGCATAATGAAAAACGCTAAATTCTCCCTGACCTACGGAGACAAGGGTAGCTTTCTGGACGGTCCTGTTCCCGCCGAACTCCGTATCCCGCTTGCCGGGCACGAGACAAAGACGGTGAAGAAAAAGGCCGTTGTGGGCGCAGGTACGCTGGTAGCGGACCATAAAAGCGCCAAGACGGGCAACCTGCACTCCGGCATCCCCGGCACAGTGGCAGACATCACCGCAGACTGCGTTGTGGTGGCCGCGCTGGAAACCCCGGCCGAGGGCGAGGCCCCGGCTGTTCCCGCATCTCCCGCTCCCGTAAACGTTGCCTCTCTGCAAGGTGAATCCCTTGCCGCCGCACTTAAGGAACTGGGCGTGGATTGCCGCCCCCTGCTCAAAAAGTGCGACACCCTGATCATCAACGGCCTGAACCCGGAACCCGGCATCACCTTTGCGGAGACCATGCTCTCTGCGCACAAGGCCACGCTGGAAGCCGGGCTTGCCGTACTGCGCAAGCTCTCCCCCGCCAGCAAGATGGTTCTCGCCTGTCCGGAAGGTGCTCAGGCCTCCCTCTCCGGCGTCACCACTGCGGGCGTCAAGGCGGAATACCCCAACAGCCTGGATGAGATGCTCATCGCCAAGATAAGCGGCAGTGAAAAAAGCTCCGGCTACCGGGTGCTGCCCCTGCACACGCTGTACAACCTCGGCCGCGTGGCCGAAACCGGCCTGCCGCTCACGGAAACCGTGGTCAGCGTGCAGGGCGTGAACTACACCGTGAAAATCGGCACTCCCGTCAGCGTGCTGCTGCAGCACGCCGGACACCAGATTGCCGACGGCGACATGGTCATCGTGGGCGGCCCCATGCGCGGCAACGCCACGGCCAACCTCATGCTCGGCATCGGCAAAGATACGGCGGGCCTGTTCCTTATCAAACAAGGCACCTTCGCTCCCGTAACCAACCACCAGTGCATAAGCTGCGGCGAATGCGTGCTCAATTGTCCTGCCCGCATCATGCCCGGCCTCATCTCGCGGTACGTGGAAGTACGCCAGTACGACCACTGCACCAAGGAAGGCATCCAGCTCTGCATGGAATGCGGCCTTTGCGCCTACTACTGCCCGGCACGCAGGCCCATGCTGCAGATCATCAGACTCGGCAAACATCAGATTGCCCTCAAGGAAGCACAGGTAAGCGCCTGCGCCCTGCAGGGTGAAGAGGGGGTAGCATAATGGCTAAAGAAGCTTTGCCAGCCGCTCCGTTCCTCGCCGTAGGGGCCGCGCCCCACTTCCATTGCGGCACCAGCATACAGGGCATGATGCGCAATATCCTCATCGCCCTTGCCCCCGCCGTGGTGGGAGCGCTGTACTGGTACGGCATGGAAGCCGCGCGCGTCATGGCGCTTTCCGTTTCCACCGCCATAGTCGTGGAAGTGCTGGCCACCAAGGTCATGAACCGTGAGGTCATGGTAGACGACCTGCACGCCGTGGTTTACGGCCTGCTCTTCGCCTTCCTTGTGCCCGCAGGCGCACCGTGGTGGCTGGTTGTGGCCGGCTCTGCCGTGACCATGCTCATGGGCAAAATGCTGTTCGGCGAACTGGGCGGTTCTCCCGTCGCCGGTCCCGCCGTGGGCTGGGCGTTCTGCAACATCTCGTGGCCCAACTTCATGGACCCCGATGCCGTGCTGCTGAACACCGAAATGATCAACCCCCTTACCCAGCTCAAGTACTTCGGCGTGGATAAGGTGGCAGATTTCGGCATTCCCGCCCTGCTCTCCGGTGCCCAACTGGGCGCTCTGGGCGCGGCGCAGGTGGGTGCGCTGCTCATCGGCGGCATCTACCTGATCGTGCGCGGCACCATCCGCTGGCAGGCCCCCGTGGGCTTCATCATCGGCGTGCTGGGTCTCGGTTCGGTGTATTACCTCATCGACCCCGCCGCGTACGCCAGCCCCGTGTTCCACCTGCTCACCGGCTCCACCGTTCTGGCAGCCTTCTTCCTGATGACAGACACCAGTTCCTCCCCCGTAGGCTGCGTATCCCGTCTGGTATACGGCATCATCGGCGGGGCGGTGGTCATTCTCATCCGGACCTACGGCCAGTACCCGGACGGCGTCATGTTCGCGGTACTGCTCGCCAACATGGTCAGCCCGCTGGTGGACCTGATCAAGCCCAAACCGTTTGGAGCGAGGTAGGCCATGCGTGAAATAATCAAAATGATCGTGGTTCTCTCCGCCATATGCGGCCTTTCCGGGTTCTGTCTCTCCTATCTCAAGCAGATGACTGCCCCGGCTATTGAAATGCAGCTGCTCACCTTCGTGCAGGGTCCGGCCATCCAGCAGGTGCTGGCCGATGCCGACAACGACCCCATCGCGGACAGAAAGAAGTTCGTCAATCCGGCCACCGGCAAGGAAATCAACGTGTTTCCCGCTCTTAAGGGCGGCAAGCTCGTTGCGCTGGCCCTTGAGGACTTCGGCGGCGGCTTTGGCGGCGACATAGGCGTCATGGTGGGCTTCAACGTGCAGAACGATACCCTCACCGGCATCGGCGTAACCACCATGAAGGAAACGCCGGGCCTCGGTACCGTTGTCGCGGACACCCGGTTCACCAAGCAGTTCAGAAACCAGCCGTTAGCCATCAACCAGAAATCCGCAGGCGGGCAGATAGATACGCTGTCCGGTGCTACCATTTCCAGTGTCGGTGTCATTACGGCGGTGCAGAACGCGGCTAAGGTGTATCAGGCCATCAAATCCGAAGCCACGGGCACCTGGCAGTAGCCGGTCGTGATCCTATAAAGGAGAAAACAATGGCCAGTATGTGGAAAGAGTTTTCCAAGGGTTTATGGGCCGAGCTGCCTCCGTTCCGGCTCATGCTGGGCCTGTGCCCCATCCTTGCCGTAACCAAATCCGCGGAAAACGGGCTGGGTATGGGACTTGCGGTCATCTTCGTTCTGACCATGTCCAATGCCGTCATTTCGCTCATCCGCAACATAATCCCCAAAAAGGTCCGTATTGCCTGCTACATCGCCATCGCCGCCTCGCTGGTGGTTTCGGTGGAACTGCTCATGCAGGCATACACCTATCCCCTGTATCAGCAATTGGGCATCTTCGTGCCCCTTATCGTTGTGAACTGCCTCATCCTCGGCCGTGCGGAAGCCTTTGCGGGCAAAAACCCCGTACACCTCGCCATAGCCGACGGTCTGGGCATGGGCATAGGCTTTACCCTGTCGCTCACCCTGCTGGGCGGCATCCGCGAGCTTCTGGGCCTTGGCACCCTGTTCGGGCGCGAAATATTCGGCCCCGGATTCCAGCCCGTGCACTTCATGGTAGAAGCCCCCGGTGCATTCGTCACGCTGGGCCTGCTGCTGGCGGGCATGAACATGCTGAACATCGTTCAGGCCAAGCGGCGCGGCGAAAACCCCGCTGAAAACCCCACGCCCGGTTGCGAAGCCTGTCGCGCCTGCGCCATGGGCCGGGAATAGGAGTGTAGTCCATGTTAGAGTACTTCCTGCTTCTCATTTCAGCCGTCTTCGTCAACAACGTTGTTCTGGCTCAGTATCTGGGCCAGTGCCCCTACCTTGGTTGCTCCAAGGAAAAAGGCGTATCCATAGGCATGGGCGGCGCGGTTATCTTCGTCATGCTCATCGCCACACCTATCACATGGCTCATTCAGGCCTTTGTGCTCATCCCGCTTGAACTTGGGTATCTGCAGACCATCATGTTCATTCTGGTCATCGCGTCTCTGGTTCAGCTTGTGGAGATGTTCCTGAAAAAGGCCATTCCGCCGCTGTACAGTTCGCTTGGCATCTTCCTGCCCCTGATCACCACAAACTGCGCCGTGCTCGGTGTCGCCATTCTGGTGCAGCGCAACTCGTATGATCTGGGCACGTCCGTCTACTACTCCTTCGCCACCGGACTCGGCTTCATGCTGGCTCTGGTGCTGCTTGCCAGCATCCGCGAACGGATGGAGATATCCCGCCTGCCGCTGTCCATGAAAGGCGTTCCCGCCGGTCTGGTCATCGCGGGGATCATGTCCATGTCGTTCATGGCGTTTACAGGCATGATTTAGGGTAGGGCGGATTCGCGGTAATTGACCCCCAAGCTTGGGGGCAAACCACAAGGATAGCATTATGCTGACATCTGTGCTTTCTCTGCTGGCACTGGGCTTCATCGCCGCAGTCGTGCTTTCTGTGGCTTCCCGCGTGTTCTACGTGGAAGAAGACCCCAGAGTGGCTGCCGTGTCTGAAGCTCTGCCCGGCGCCAACTGCGGCGGTTGCGGCTTTGCAGGCTGCGATGCCTATGCAGCCGCCGTTATACAGGACCCATCGGTCTCGGCAGGTCTCTGCTGCGCCGGTGGCCCCGACGTAGCCGCCAAGGTGGGCGAACTGTCCGGCAAAGCCGCCGGCAGTGCCGACCCGCAGATATCCTTCCGCCGTTGCATGAAGGATGAGGGCAAGGTTGCCAAAAAGTACGACTATCAGGGCCTTGCCTCCTGCGCGGCCTCCGCGCAGCTGGAAGACGGACCTGACGCGTGCCGCTTCTCCTGCCTCGGCTTCGGCGACTGCGTGAAGGTGTGCAACTTCAACGCCATGTACATTCAAAACGACCTGGTTCGGATAGACCCCGACAAATGCGTAGCCTGCGGCGCATGCGTGGGTGTCTGCCCCAACCATATTCTGGAGATGATCCCCCGCCGCGCCCGCGTTCAGGTGTTCTGTTCCACCAAGGACAAAATGAAGGACGTCATGAACGTGTGCGAGGTCGGTTGCATCAACTGCGGCAAGTGCATCAAAAAATGCCCTGCCGCCGCCATCAGCAACCCGGAAGGCCGCATCCAGATCGATCAGGCTGTCTGCCTTGCCTACGGGCCGGACTGCGAGGAAGCGTGCGTGGAGGCCTGCCCCCGCAACATCCTGCGTCTCATGTGCTCCGTAAGCTCCGCCGCCAAGGCGCGGGAAGCGGCAGCCGCCGCTGCAGCCGCCCCGGCGCAGGCACCGGAACAACCCCAGCCCACTGCCTAAAGGAGCGAAGAGCATGTATACCAATCGTCGCCAGTTCCTCACGGCATGCGGCCTTCTCGGCCTCGGAGCCGCCGTGAACGGCGCGCTGCCCATGGTCTGCGAAGCCGCCCGCGTGGGCAAGGAACATTCCGTGCACCAGACGCGGCTGATGATGGGCACCATCGTCACCATAACCGCCCTGCATGAATCGAAGCAGCTGGGCGAAGAGGCCGTGGGTCGCGCGTTTGAAGAAATCGCGCGCCTCGAAGGCATCTTCAGCCGCTACGATGCCGCAACGCCGGTCTCCGTACTCAATGATCAGGGCAAGGTTTCCGGCATCCCGGCCGAACTTGCAGAGGTCATGGACCGCGCCCTGCGTTTCGGCTCACTGTCGGACCACGCCTTCGACATCACCGTCAAGCCCGTGGTAGACCTCTACCGCGCCAAAAAGAACCTGAACGGCGCCCTCACCCTCTCAAAGGATGAGTTCGAACATGCCCTGTCTCTGGTGGGGCATGACGGCGTGCGGGTTTCCGGCAGCAACGTGCGTCTTGCCCGTCAGGGCATGGGCATCACGTTGGACGGCATTGCCAAGGGCTACATCGTGGATAAGGCTTCCGCCGTTCTCGCAGCGCACGGAGCCTCCAACCACATGATCAATGCAGGCGGCGACATCCGCACCATGGGCGAAAACGCCAAGGGCACCCCATGGACCATCGCCATTCAGGACCCGGACAAGCAGGGTGCGCATCCCGCCGTCATCACCATGAACACCGGTGCCATTGCCACCTCCGGCGGCTATGAGGTGTTCTATGACAAGCAGCACCTCTACTCGCACCTCGTCAGCCCTGTTTCCGGCAAAAGCCCGAACAACATGGCTTCCGTATCCGTCACCGCCCCCTCCGTCATGGAGGCGGACGCACTGGCAACAGCCGTCAGCATCATGCAGACCCGCACGGGCTTGCAGTTCATGAACAGCCTGCCCGGACGCGAGGCCCTCATCATCACCAAATCCGGCGAGAAGTACCCCACGCACCGCTGGGGCTAGCATCCGCAGGATAACCATCCGATAACACAACAAAGGCCGTCCCATCCGGGGCGGCCTTTTCAGCATGATGACAAAGAGTTTTTTGAGTTCTTGAGTTTTTTTGCCTCCGGCGGGCAGGGACCAAGCGGCCCCTGCACCCCGCATAAGCGAGGTAAATCCGTTTCTTGACTTCAGACTCGGCTTTACGGAA
>CAYRLL010000024.1:27259-34467 GCA_964425115.1 uncultured Desulfovibrio sp.
AAAAATACTCGCAAAAAAACGGCCCCCCCGTATAGTAAGCACTCCATCACCAGTCCCAACGGAGGAAAAACGATGCGGAACATTCTTCTGGCAACCCTTGTCGTCATGGCCTTGCTCTTGGGCAGCGCGGCAACCGTCATGGCGGAATCACAACGCCATGTCTTCGCCAACATCACCACCGATGATACCAACCGGGCCGCCATGGCCATTCAGTTCACGCGCGCCATCATGAAAAGCAAAGGCATGCAGGCAACGCTGTTCTTCAATACCTATGGCGTGGAACTCGTCCACGCGGGCAAACCCTCTCCCCGGTATGCGGACGGTCAGACCATTGCCGACATGCTGCGGCAGTTCATGGATGAGGGCGGCACCGTGCTTGCCTGCCCCATGTGCATGAAGCATGTGGGCGGCATGACCACCGCCGACCTGCTGCCCGGTGTAACCGCGCGTGAAGGCGGCGGGGTGGAGGCCGTAACCAGGCCGGACACGCTGGTGCTCTCGTATTAACCACACCACCTGCCCGAACTCTACATGAAAAAGGCCCGCCCGGTTTTTGACCGGGCGGGCCATGTGCATACGCTGTTCTCACGTCAGGGGCAGCCAGCGTCATTCCCATGACGCAGCACCCTGCGGGCATGCCGCCCTCAGGCAGCCTGCCAAAAAACTACCGGGAGAGCCGGAACATCAGATGGTAAGCGCCTTCTTGGGCTTCTCAAACTGCACGGCGGTTCCGTAGCAGCAAAAATATTTGCTTCCGTCCGGATGAAAGGCCACGTTCTCCTTGTAGCCTATGATAGCCTGTGCGCCCTTGTTCACGGCGCGGGCCGCCATGCCGAAAAACGCCTCGTCGGAATCATAGCCCCGGCACACAACAAGGCCAAGCACCTTGCCAAGCGCCCGTCCTTCCACAGACTCCGTGGTCACCACGGGAAAACGCCCCGTCAGAAAAAGGTCCTTGACCACTTCCATATTTTCCGTGCGGCCATTTTCGGCCTTGCGGGACTTCTTCTCATTACCGCCGAGTAAAAAAAGCATGGGCTTCCTCCTTGGTCTCAAGCGCCTTGCGTCATGATTTTGCCAGTGTGCATTCATCACTGCAAAGTGCTTGCCACTCAAGACGCCCATTCCGCCCTGCCGGTTACACGGCACCGCCATTCCAGTCTTCAACGGCTGCGCAATCCACTGAAAAGATACGGAATTGCCAAACAGCCTGCCCCTGCCCTCATCCGCCCAGCAGGGCACGGCACATATCCTCCAGCACCTCGTACAATCCGCGCTCCGCAGCTCCCAGATCTTCGGGAGCTAGCCCGGCACGGTCCCACGCATCCGGGCTCAGCGGCGGCACATGCGCCTCCGGCGTGGCACAAACTCCCAACGCCTTGGCCATCACATCCGCCACATGCACTATGAGCGGCTCCGTGAACTGCGCAGACTTTTCCGGCAGATGATGATGCAGCACCCCCGCCGCCAGCGGGAAAGGAAAATTCCACTTGCGCAGCAGCATGCCGCCCAGACGGGCATGGTCAAAACCCATCACTTCCGCCTCGGCAACGAACAGCGGAACAGACCGCTCCTGCGCCACGCGCAGCACTTCGGCAGCCCTGCGCGGCTTTGCCGCGCACAGCATCACAAAGCCGATATCATGCAGCAGACCGCAGACAAAAAACCTTTCGGGCTCAGGCAGCCGCACACGCTCCGCAAGACGGCGAGAAAGCATCCCCACGGCAATGGAATGCTTCCAGAACGCCGTCAGGTCCATGACCTTGCCCGGCACATGCCGGAACATGTCCATGACACAGGCCCCCAGAGCCAGTTGCCCCAGCTGCCGGGTGCCCACAATCGCCACCGCGCGGGATATGGTGTCTATCTGGGAAGGAAAACTGTAGAACGCGCTGTTCACCAGGCGCAGCAGAAAGGCGGTCAGACCCGCATCCTTGGCAACCACGGCAGCCACATCGGCTGCGGAGCTCTGCGGGTCGTCCACGGTCTTCTGCAGTTCCATGACCACCAGCGGCAGCGAAGGCAGGCTGAAGTCGGTCTGCAGCACGTCCAGAGCGTCTTCCCGCTCACCGGGCGAGTCATGCAGTTCGGCCAGTTCGGGCAATCCGGGTAAACCGGGTGAACTGGGTGAACTGGGTGAACTGGGCGCACAGCCCCTTCCGCCCCCTTCTGAACCGCTCCCCCCCGCTGTCACCTGCGTACTCGCAAACGCAAAGGGGCGCCGGCCCGCCGCCAAATCTCTAACGCACCAGCGTTCCGCCAGCCTGCGCAACTCCTGCGTAGCCGGATGTCCGGCATCGGCATGGCGGAACCGCCTCTCGCATATCCGCCCTGCTTCTTCGGCAAGCTCAGGCCCGCCAACCTTCCGCGATCCGGCGGAATGCCGCGTTTCCCACATCATCCGCATCCCCCCTTTTTCCGCAATGCACGCACCGCCCCTGCGCGCATCATCCTGATTCCCATACCTATTGCAGGAATCACGCAGCATGGCAAGCCAACCACAAAAACCGCAAGTCTCCCTCACCTTGACGGAACGCTCCGGCTGCATCATTAATACCGCTCCGGGGCGGGCAGGTGCGCGCCGCGCCCCGTTCACACTCATCCCGAACATGGAAGGACCACCCATGTCTCCCCTGAAAAAGCTCGACCTCCCGTGGGAGGTCATCACCCTCATAGGGCTGGAAAAGCTCTCTCCGGAATGCCTGCACCTGTACAATGCCATCCTCTACGGGCTGGCAGAGCGTTACACCGAGCACGGATTGGAATGGGTGCGCGAGCACGCCCACGAAATACGCACGCAGATATGCGCCGCCGCCCGCTACGCCGGCAAGGACATCTGCACCGGAAGAGCGGAATGCTGCTTCTGGGACGCTGCCTGTGCCGATGCTTCCGCCCGGATGGATGACGACGGGCCGGACAGGGCAACGCCAGCCACCTGCCCTGCTTCACAGAACACGGACGATACCGTAGAGTAAGCGCACCCCTTCACATCCGGCAAAACCGGAACAAGACCACCGAGACCCCATGCACGGCTCCCGCACCGCCATATATTCAGCATCGCTCATCACCGCGCTGCTCGCCATGCTCCTGCTGCTGTCGCCCGCCCACGCGCTGACGCAGAAGGAACGCAAGAACATTCTGTTCCTGAACTCCTATCACAACGGCTACTCGTGGTCAGACACCATCTTCGCCGGAATCAAGCAGACATTGGGAGCAAGCGGCAACAGCATTGTCCTGCAGGTGGAGTATATGGACTCCAAAAAGTTCCGGTATGAGGAAACGGTCCAGCCGCTGCTCAGCCTCTACCGCGACAAGTTTCGGGGCAAAAAGTTTGATGTCATCATCGTTTCGGACAACGCCGCCTTCGACTTCATCCTCGAATACGGCGAACAGCTCTTTCCCGGCGTCCCCGCCGTGTTCTGCGGCGTAAACGACTTCAACCCCGCCTCGGTGGCATCGCGCAACATCACCGGCGTGGTAGAAAGCTTCGACGTTGCCGCCAATCTGGAATTCGCCATGCGCATGCACCCCGCCATGCGCCGCATGGTGGTCATCGGCGACCAGTCCGTCACCGGGGTTGCCATAAGCACCCAGATACGCGAAGCGCTTCCCGCCTTCCGCAACAGGCTGACCATAGAATTCTGGAACGACTACTCCCTTGACCAGATGCTGGAATGGGTACGCAACGCCGGACCGGATACCTTCTTCTATTTCATCCCCATGTACCGCGACATAGACGGGCAGTTTTACTCCGCGCAGGAACTGCTCCAGCTCGTGCGGGCAAGCACCAGCGCTCCGCTTTACTCCAACTGGGCATTCCTGCTGGGCAGCGGCATCACGGGCGGCAAACTGCTCTCCGGCGAGGCACACGGCGCCACCGCCGCCAAGCTGGCGCTTGAGGTGCTCGGCGGCGCACAGCCGCGCGATATCCCCGTCATCATGAGAAACGAAGAACAGTGGAAGTTTGATTACACAGAACTCAAGCGCCTGCACATCAGCGAACATCTGCTTCCCAAGGGCGCAACCATCATCAACGCCCCCAGCCGGTTCTACGAACTGAACAAGCAGGTCTTCTGGACCATCATCGTCAGTCTGGTCATCCTCACCGTCACGCTGGTCATGCTGGTCATGAACATTCTGGAAAAGCGCTCGGTGGAGCAGAAGATCAAAGACCAGCTTTCCTTCCTGCGGCTGCTCATGGACACCATTCCCATCCCCATCTACTCCAAGGATAAATACGGGCGATACAAGGAATGCAACGTGGCCTTCGAGCGTTTCTTCAACGTGGCAAGAGAAGAAATACTGAACCGCAACGAATGGCAGCTGCAGGGCATGGGCCTCTCCCAGCTGCACGATTCCGTAGACAGCGCCCTGCTGCGCGAACCCGGCGTGGCCATATACGAGCAGACCATCACCCCCCCCAACGGGCAGCTGCACAACATCATCCTGCACAAGGCCACCAACATAAACGCCCGGTCAGAAGTCGCCGGCCTTGTGGGCATCATTTTCGACTTCACCGACCGCAAGAAAGCGGAAGACAGTCTGCGCGCGGCAGAAGAGAAATACCGCTCCATCTTCGTCAATTCACCGCTGGGTATCTTCCGTCTGAAGCCGGACGGCGACCTTGTGGACATAAACCCGGCCCTTGCGCACATGGCGGGCTATGACACTCCCGAAACCATGCTGGAGTCGGACTCGGATATCCCCCGCCGCCTCATCAGCGACCTCAATCTTACGGAAGATGGCGCAACCAGCGAAGAGGTACGCACCTACGAAAAAGCCTTTTCCCGCAAAGACGGCTCCACCGTCATCGCCAACATCTCGGTCCGCATCATCCGTGACAGGCTGGGCAACGTAGACCTGCTGGAAGGCTTTGCGGAAAACGTGACCAAGCGCAAACGCGCGGAAAAGGCACGGCGGGAATCGGAACGCATGCTCCAGCTGGTGCTGGATAACATCCCCCAGCTGGTTTCGTGGAAGGACAAAACCCTGCACTACCTCGGCGCGAACAAGTCCTTCTGTGCGTTCTTCGGTTTGAACGGCCCGGGAGAACTCGCGGGAAAAACCAACCGCGACATCATGCCCTATCCGCCGGACGCGGAAGAACTCTTCGCCGCAGAGCAACGCGTGGTGGCAGAAAACAACGCCCAGTACCAGACCCGGCTCGCCATCACCGGCCCGCACGGCGAAATGGTCTGGCTGGAGACAAACCGCGTTCCCCTGCATGGTGATGATGGCGAGGTGGTGGGGCTGCTCACGGCGGCAGAAGACATCACCCAGCGCATCAATCTGGAACGCCAGCTGCTCCAGTCACAGAAAATGGAGGCCATCGGCACCCTTGCGGGCGGCATCTCCCACGACTTCAACAACATCCTCACTTCCATCATCAACTCCGTGGAACTGGCCCTGATGGATATTGACGAAGATTCCCGCACATGGACCGATATGGTGCGCGCCCTGCGCGCAGCCCAGCGCGGCAGCCAGTTGGTGAAGCAGATACTCACCTTCAGCCGCCCCTCCATGGAAGGCTTCGTCACCACAAACATCAACGATGTGCTGGGCGAGGCCCTCGGCATCATCAAGGCCTCCATGCCCCGCAACATTGAAATCCGGGAACGCACAGGGCAGGTGCAGGCCGTGACCATGGCAGACCCCACGCAGATCCATCAGGTGGTCATGAACCTGTGCACAAACGCCTTCCACTCCCTGCGCAACTACGGCGGCGTTCTGGAGCTTTCACTGGACAAAACCCTTGTGGACGAAGAGGACGCCAAACTCATCAACGTAACACCGGGCAACTATTTTGTCCTTTCCGTGGCGGACAACGGCCCCGGCATCCCCCCGGAGATTCTGGACAAAATTTTCGACCCCTTCTTCACCACCAAGGGCAAGACAGAAGGCACCGGGCTGGGGCTGGCCGTTGTGCACGGCATCATCAAGGCTCACCGGGGCGGTATTCTGGTCAACAGCCGTCCCTTCCAGCGCACCGCGTTCGAAATATATCTCCCCAGTCTGGAAGACGCGCAGTACCCGCAGGAAACGAACGAGACCCAGCCCCTGCACGGAGCGGGGCGCATCCTCTTCGTGGAAGACGATGAAGACCAGCTGCAGACCATTCCCCGTGTGCTGGAAAACCTGGGCTACACCGTGCTGGCCGCCGCCCACCCCGCTGATGCACTGGCCATGCTCCAGCACACCCCCGCAGCGTGGGACCTGCTCATCACCGACTTCGACATGCCCGACATCAACGGGCTGGAACTGGCGGAAGAGGTGCTCGGCGTGGCCCCCGGCCTGCCCGTCATCCTCGTTTCCGGACGCGATGTGGCCTCTCAGGGGGCGGGAACCATTCCCAACATCCGCAGTGTGGTCAGCAAGCCTTACAACCGCAACACGCTGGCAGAAGCCATCCGCAGGGTGCTGGCCTGATCACGAAGCTGGCCATGGGCCAGACTGCGAACTTAGCCGCCCCCTCCCTGCGGTGCGGGCCGACTCCAAACAGAGACTTTACAAGTGTACCGTTTCTGGGAATTATGCAGATGCGAGCACCACTGTAAGTACAGTACGAATATATTTGGCCGCTCAATCCAATCACAAGACTTCCCCAAGCAGACACCCATGCCCAACATCCTGATCATAGACGACGACCTCCACGTGTGCGAAACCCTCCAGAGCCTTGTTGCGCGGCTCAACTTTACCGGCAGGGCGGCAAACACCATCGCTGCCGGACTCAAGGCATTGCAGGAGGAGCCGTTCGACGTGGTGTTTCTGGATATCCGCCTGCCGGACGGAAACGGCCTGAACGCCCTGCCCCAGATCCGCAGCGCCAAAGACGCACCAGAGGTCATCATCCTCACCGGAAGGGGCGACCCGGACGGTGCGGAACTGGCCATTCAGGGTGGCGTGTGGGACTATCTGGTCAAGCCCACCCCCATAAAACAGACCACGCTCACCCTGAAACGCGCCCTGCAGTACCGGGAAGAAAAGCTGAGCAAAAGCCCGGCACCTGTGGTGCTGAATCTGGAAAACCTCATCGGCATAAGTGCCGCCATGAAGGAGTGCTTCAATCTGGTGGCACAGGCGGCCTCCACAGAGGCAAACGTGCTCATCACCGGCGAGACAGGCACGGGAAAGGAACTTACCGCCCGCACCGTCCATGCAAACAGCCTGCGCCGCGACAGCCGCTTCGTGGTGGTGGACTGCGCCGCTCT
>CAYRLL010000025.1:0-14912 GCA_964425115.1 uncultured Desulfovibrio sp.
ACTGGAGAATGGAGGTTTTGCAGACCTCTGCCTTACCACTTGGCTATGCCGCCTCATCGTTTCTTCGGCGCGGATGCAGTGATATTGAAGTCACTTGTATCCTTGAGAAATCAGCATGGATTCCGTCTCGCCGGAGTGCTTTTGCCTGAACCCGGAAAGGATTGCAAGCACTTTTTTAAAATTCTTTTCCCTTGCTGGGGCTGCGCTGCAATAACCGGTTTGGTGAGCGGTCTTGCGCGCTTTGCCAGTGCTTGGGGAAGCAGGAAGTTGCCATAGCCACGCCTGCTTGTCAATTCAATGTTCTGGTCAATGTTCTGGTCAATGTTCTGGTCAATGTTCCGGTCAAAGTTCCGGCCAATGCACGGTCAACGTCCGGGGAATGTCGGGATATCCCAGTGGCGTGGATGCTGACTGGCGGAAGAGGGGGAGAAAGGACGAAAAAGGAAGAACCCCGGAAAAGGGATCCGGGGTTCATCGAGTGTATGAGGGTCCGCATACGGAGTCGTAAGGCCATATGCGGCGGATGATCGTGTGGAGCGGGAAACGGGATTTGAACCCGCGACTTCAACCTTGGCAAGGTTGCACTCTACCACTGAGTTATTCCCGCTCGCGTTGTCTGAGAACCGCAGTGCCGACCGCTCATTCAAAGGCGTTCCTGCACTGACGAGGTGGGTTTATACGCAAAGGGTTCTGGAGGGTCAAGCGGAAAATGAAAAAAGCTTGCATATGTCGTTTTTCGTATTATGTTGAAGTGTTGATAACCGGTACGTCGGGTTAGGACTATCCATGGCTTTTGCAGAGCGGGGCGTGCAGGGCGTGCGAGACCGTTTTTTAGGCAATGCCGGGACGGAGAGCTTTATCTGTCCGGAATTTTGCGGGTTTTGTCATGAAGGCAAGTAGTGCTTTACTTATGCCCGAGCATTGGTATATGCCTGTGTGCTCTTTATACTGGATACCGACGTGGTTCCGCTGATTGTTGTTAGCCGTTCACCCTCTGTGAACCGTGCCGGGGCATGCCGAGACGTGACATGCCGAGACATGCCGAGGAGGACTTATGGAACAGAAAGACCTGGATTATTTCCGTGATCTGCTGCACGCCATGCTGGAAGAAGCCCAGCAGAAAGGCGATGCCACCCTCGACGAACTGACGGACAGCAACGAGATATTTGCTGATCCTGCGGATAGGGCCACTGCTGAATCTGACCGCGCCTTCACGTTGCGCATCCGTGACCGGGAAAGGAAGCTCATCAAGAAAATTCGTGCTGCCATAGGGCGCATGGAAGAGGGCACCTACGGCGTCTGCGAAGACTGCGGATGCGACATAGGTGTGCCGCGGCTCAAGGCGCGGCCCGTGACCAAGCTGTGCATTAACTGCAAAAGCAAGCAGGAAGAGGACGAACGCGAGCGGGCCGACTAGCTGCTCCGTTACTCTGCAGGCATGGACGCGCATTTTTTCAGACGGCTGGCGCAGGAGCTTGCCGAAGCGCTGCAAGGCGCACGCGTGGAGCGGTTTTATACGCCCGCGCCGGATGTCACCACCATTGTTATACACGGAACCGGCCCTAAGCAGCATGTGCTGCTCAGGGCCGGTCGTCGTTTTCCGTTGCTGATGCTGGCCGGCGAACGCCCCGCAAATCCGGATACGCCTTCCGCCCATGCCATGTGGCTGCGCAAGCGTGCCGGGAACCGGCGGCTGGGAAAGGCCGTTATCGACTGGCTGTGGCGTCGCATGGCGTTTCCGCTTTCCGGAGAGCAGGGGGGCTGGCTTGTGCTGGACCTGCGGGACGGGGTTACGGTGCTTGACGCTCTTCCGGACGGTTTCGGGCAGGTGCCGCCGTGGCCGCCCCACGAAGACTTTGCCGCGTTGCTTGGTTCCGGAGGGTATACCGGAGCGGATGCCGGAACAGATGCCAGAGCGAATGCCGGAACAGATGCCGGAGCGGATGCCGGAAGGGATGCCGGTGGGGCGGGCGGAAGGGATGGCGATGTGTGGCGCAGATATCCGCACTACACGCCGCTTTTGCGGGAAACTCTGTCGCGTATGGCGGGATTGGGAGGTAAAAAGCCGGAGGGTGCGCAGCCCGACGGTTTAATGCCAGGCGGTTTGGAGCCGGGCGGTGTGGTGCCGGATGCGCACCTTGAGGCGAGGGCGCTGCTGGCGGATGTGGAGTTCGGTCCCGGCAGGTGTGATACTCCCGTATACTGCTATGAGCGTCCGGGCAAGGCGGCGATAGTAAGCATATGGCCGCTGCATCCCGCCCAATATGAAGGATACGGGGAGCGGGAGTTTGCCACGGCGCTTGAGGCGGCCTTATTTGTCGGTGGACCGGAACTGTTCGGCACCATGGACCGCGTGCGGCAGGCACAGGAAGATGCCCCCCTGCGCAGCGCGCTCAAGCGGGCGCGCAAGACACTTGCCAAGCTGGATGCCGAGGAGCGCAGGCTTAAGGCCATGATGGCGGGGCACGACGATGCGCTGGCCTTGCAGGCGGAGCTGTGGCGCATAGGGGCGGACGCCCGGCTTGAGGCGGTGGAGGTTTTGCTGCCGGATGGCGGAAGCAGGCGCATTGCGCTGGATTTGTTACGCACCGTGCGCGAAAATATGGAGCACCTTTTCCGGCAGGCGGCACGCGGCAGGCGGGGCATAGGTATGCTGGATGCGCGGCGCGGGCAGTTGCGGGAGCAGATTGCGCGGTTGGAGGCCGGGGATATGGGCGCTGTGCCGCCCCCCCGTTCCGGGAAGGCGGACGGGGCATCCGGTGATCGGACGCGCGGCAAGGCTGCTCAGGGGATGCGCAGCGGCAAAGGGCAGCGCAAGGAAGTGAAGGGGCAGGGCAATGATGCGGGGGCGCATAAGCTTTTTCAGCGTTTCCGCAGTTCGGATGGCCTGCTCATGCTGCGCGGCAGGAATGCCAAGGGCAATCATGAGATTTTGAACCGGGCGCAGCCGCATGACCTGTGGTTTCATGCGGAGGACGGCCCCAGCGCGCATCTGGTGCTGCGGCTTGAGTTTCCCGGACAGGAAGTGCCTGAGCAGACCCTGCGGGAAGCGGCTGTTCTGGTAGGGCTGAAAAGCTGGCAGCGTGAAGGCGGGCAGGCGCGCGTGATGTGCGCGTTTGTCCGCAATGTGCGCAAGGTGAAGGGGGCTGCTGTGGGGGCAGTGCATGTTTCGCGCATGGAGCGGTCTTTGCTCGTGGAGCTTTCGGAAGATGTTGAGCGGCGTCTTGCGCCTGAGTGCGGGAAGGCTGTTGACGAATCTCTTCCGTGACGTGGGAGATAAGGAGTATTCCGGGCCGTTTGCCGTAGCCGGGGCAACAAGCATTTGACTGGGCAGTGGGCGCGTGTAATAAACGGGAATACATACATTAGGGAAATTTGACTGCTGCGTGCGGGCATTGGCCGGGGGGCGTCTCTTGCAGCAAAGGCAGTCCAGATGTTGAAAAGACTACGCAATATGCTCGCCGCCCCGCAGGCCATGACCCGGGTGTGCGCTTCTGACTCTGCCTATTCCCACGCGGATTCCGCCGCGCCGGGGGAAGGTGCGGGGCATACGTCCGCCACACTGGTCGCGCGTCAGCCCATCTTTGACCGTGACGCGGCCGTATGGGGATATGAGCTTCTCTTCCGCCGCCCGCCGGACACCGAGAATTTTCCCAGCGAGGTGGATTCCAACGTTGCCACCTCTTCCGTCATTGCGGACGGTTTTTCCATTGTTCAGCCCGCCTTGCTGCCCAACCAGAAAGTGCTCATCAATTTTACCGCAGAACTGCTGGAACAGCAGATTCCCAAGGTGCTGCCCGCCGCCCAGTGCGGCGTGGAGATTCTGGAGAATGTGGCTCCCAGCCGGGAGGTGCTGCGTTCTCTGCTGCACCTCAAGCATGACGGATATCTGCTTGCCGTGGATGACTATGTGGGGCAGGGCGAACTGGAGCTGTTTCTCAAGGTGGCGGATATTGTGAAGGTGGATGTGCTTGGGCGTCCGTTGCGCGATGTGTTCGGCAACGTGAAGAATCTCAAGCAGTATCCCTGCCTGCTGCTGGCGGAGAAGGTGGAGGATCAGAATACCTTTCAGGTATGCCACCGGATGGGGTTTGACCTGTTTCAGGGCTTTTTCTTCTCCCGTCCCGAGATCATGCGGGGGAAAAAGCTCTCTGCCTCGCAGGCGGTGAAGATGCGGCTTTTGACCAAGCTTTCCGACGAGAATTTTTCTGTTGCGGAAATTGGTGAAGCGCTTCGGGCCGATGTCTCGCTTGTGTACAAGTTGATGAAATACCTTAACTCCGTGCATTTCTCCCTGCCCATGAAGGTGCGGAGTGTGGAGCACGGCATTGCCCTTCTGGGCAGCAAGAAGCTGAAGCAGTGGCTGTGCGTGACCGTGCTTTCCGAACTGGAAACCGCGCCTATGGCCAAGCATGTGGTTTCGCAGGCTGCGCAGCGGGGCAAGTTTCTGGAATTGCTGGGCACCGGGGCGCGGGGGGGCGTGGAGTCCAACAGCCTGTTCCTGCTGGGGCTTTTTTCCCTGCTGGAGACGCTGCTTTCCGTATCGCTGGAAGATATGCTCAAGGATATGCCGCTGGATGAAGAGATTGTCAGTGCCCTGCAGGGAGGGGAGAGCGCCTACACCCCGTGGCTGCGGCTGCTGACCTCGTATGAGCGGGCCGAGTGGGATGAAACCATGGCGGTTATGGGGCAACTGGGCCTGAGTGAGGAGCGTGTGGTTAAGGCCTACGAAGAGTCTTTGCAGTGGGCTATGGCGTTTTTTGACTGATGCGGTTGCAACGCCGACAGCACTGTGCATAACCTGCGAGAGAATCGCAGGTTATTTTTTTCTGCGTGCCGCCATGAATGCGGCAATGCCCGCAAGCCCGATGATATATCCGATGCCGCCTATGATATCCTGCAGGCTGGGCCCGCGCTGGGATTCTTCCGCAAGTTGCCTGCGGATGGGGGCGAGCTTCTTTTCCAGCGCCTCTTCCACGATGGTCCGCAGTTCATCCGTTGCGGGCAGGGCTGTATGGGGCTTGCCGGGCTGTGCTTCTCCGGCAGGTGCGGGTGCGGAGTGTGATTCCATGAACGGGGGCATGCCGCCGTCATCGCCCGTGACGGGCTTTTTCGTCTGCTGTGAGGCAGGTGCGGGCGTGTTCTGTGTTATTGATGGGTCTTGGGCGTATTCCGCCCCTTTCACAGTCCATGTGTTCACATGGCCTTCGTTGGCGTTCAGGGAGATGAGTATGTCCGGCCCTGCCGCGAGTACATGCGGCGGTATGGTGAAGCTCCATATACCGTCTGCATCGGTCATGCCCTGCGCGATGGCGTCTCCCGTCTCTTTGACAGTGGCCGTGACCTGACTGTTGCGGGCCTTATTGCCGTTGCTGAAGGAGGATTCTGTGTGAATGGCTGCACCTTCCACCCATGCGAAGATGTTCACGCGGTGGGCGTGGGCGTGAGGCGCCCAAAACAGGGAAGACAGCATGAACGCGGCAAGCATGGCGCACAGCAGACGGGACGGGCCTGTGGAGGTGCGCCGCGGGCGGAGTGCCGGGGCCGTGCCAGAGGTTTGGGTTATGCCAGAGGTTTGGGGTATACTTGGCGCGCGGGCAGTGCCTGCTGTGTGTGGGGTGCCTGATATACGGCTGCGGGGTATGCGGCTGAAAAGCGGGAGGGGGTGGAATAGGCAGGATATGCGTGACATGCGGGGCCTCCGGTTTGGGCTGATGTGGTGTGACAATATTTCTAATCGTGCCACTGTGCAAGGAAAAGGAACTCCGAACGGGGAGTAAGGGCATTATTCCGTTACGGGGCACGGGCAGCGATGTGGGGTGCATAAAGGGCTTTACAACGTGGCCGCCGTTGCGTACTGTTCATGCAAACAGCTAGGGGAGCCATGCGGCAATGCCGCACGGCTGAGAGTGGGTGAAGCCCAGACCCTTTGAACCTGAACCGGTTTGAACCGGCGGAGGGAAGCTACAGCAGCCGCTGTTCCGTATCAGGGTTGCCGCCACGCTTGCCTTATCAGGGCAGGCGTTTTTTTGTTTGAGGCTCTGTGTTGTTTTTTGCGCGTCCGTTCAGGGCGCACCGGCCTGCGTGGCTTGTGAAGTGGTTTTTATAGTTCACCCGTGCCTGCGGCAATGTGCCCGGACGGGTGCCGGGATTGGCTGGGGGAGTCCGCGTTGCGGCGGGCTGAGAGTGGGCATGGCCCAGACCCCTTGAACCTGAAGCGGTTCGGACCGCCGGAGGGAAGCCTGTGCTCCATGGGGGAGTGCGTTTACGGCTTGCCTTGCGGCAGGCCTTTTTTGTTCCGGTCCGGGCCGGATAACGGTGGGAGTGGGCATGATCATTCGTGTGAACGGCGAACAGGTGGAATGCGCGGAAAACATGCCCCTGCGGACTTTTCTGGAGGGCAGGGGGCTGGATGTGCGTTCCGTGGTGGTGGAGCATAACCGATCTGTGGTTATGACCGATGCGTGGGAAGATGTCCGGCTGACGGACGGGGATGAACTTGAAATCCTGCACTTTGTAGGAGGGGGCTGATGGAACACGACAACAACAACGATCCTTTGGTTATCGGCGGCAGCGTGCTGCAGAGCAGGCTGTTTGTCGGTACCGGGAAATACGGCTCTGATGCAGTCATCCCCGAAGTTTGCCGGGCTTCCGGTTCACAGGTCATAACCGTGGCCCTGAGAAGGGTGGATATGCGTGCCGCCACGGGGAATGTGATGCAGCACATTCCGAAGCATATGCGGCTCCTGCCCAACACCTCCGGCGCGCGCGATGCCGAAGAGGCCGTGCGCATTGCCCGGCTGGCTCGCGCCGCCGGATGTGGCAACTGGATAAAGATTGAAGTTATATCCGACAGCCGCTACCTGCTGCCTGACGGCTATCAGACGGCGCGGGCAACGGAAATGCTGGCAAAGGAGGGGTTTGTGGTGCTGCCCTACATGAACCCTGACCTGTATGTGGCCCGTGATCTGGAAAATGCGGGTGCCGCAGCCGTGATGCCGCTGGGCGCACCCATAGGTACCAACCGGGGGCTGCGCACCAAGGAGATGATCGGGATTCTGATTGAGGAAATTGGGGTGCCCATTGTGGTGGATGCCGGTATAGGCAGGCCCTCTGAGGCGTGTGAGGCCATGGAGATGGGGGCGGATGCCTGTCTTGTGAACACCGCCATAGCCACGGCGGGTGACCCGGTTGCCATGGCTATGGCTTTTGGGGCGGCGGTGCGGGCAGGACGGCAGGCATTTCTTGCCAAGGCGGGGCCGGTGCTCTGCGGCGGGGCCGATGCCTCTTCGCCCCTGACGGGTTTTTTGGGGGAGGTGTAGATGTCGTTCCTGCGGGTTGTGCAGGCGTATGAGGGCGCGGATATTCCGGGGGCGGCGCAGGCGGTGACGGAAGCGGACGTGCGCCGGGCACTGGAAAAACCCGTGCCCGGCCCGGCAGAGTATCTGACGCTGCTTTCTCCCGCTGCGGCAGGTTTGCTGGAAACCATGGCGCAGCGCGCCAATGCGCTTTCCGTGCAGCACTTCGGGCGGACCATTCAGCTGTTTACGCCGTTGTATCTTTCCAACCATTGCACGAATCAGTGCGTGTATTGCGGATTCAATGCCCGCAACGATATTGCCCGGACCATGCTGGACGGGGAAGGGATTCGCCGTGAAGGGGAAGCCATAGCCGCTTCCGGGTTGAAGCAGCTTCTGCTGCTAACGGGGGATGCGCCGCGCAGGGCTTCCGCAGAGTATATCGGGCAGGCTGCCCGGACAGTGCGCGATCTTTTTCCTTCGATCGGCGTGGAGGTGTTTGCCATGCGGGAGGAGGAGTATGCGCATCTTTTGCGGTGCGGCGTGGATTCGCTGACGCTGTTTCAGGAGACATACAACCGCAGCCTGTATGCCGCGCTGCATCCCGCCGGACCCAAGCGGGACTATGCATTCAGGCTGGATGCGCCGGAGCGCGGCTGCCGGGCGGGTATGCGCGTGGTGAACGTGGGGGCGCTGCTGGGGCTGGATGACTGGCGGCGCGATGCCTTTTTTACGGGTATGCATGCCCGGTATCTGCAAAAGAAGTATCCGCAGGCGGATGTGGCGGTCTCGTTGCCGCGCATGAGGCCCCATGCCGGAGCGTATCAGCCTGCCTCGGTGGTGAGCGACAGGGAACTGGTGCAGATACTGCTCGCCCTGCGCATCTTTTTGCCGCGCTGCGGCATAACGCTTTCTACCCGTGAGCCTGCCGTGTTGCGCGACCATCTGATTCCCCTTGGCGTGACCCGCATGTCGGCGGGAGTGAGCACCGCCGTGGGCGGACATGCCGGAGAAACGGAGAGTGTGGGGCAGTTTGAGATTTCTGACCCCCGGAGCGTGGATGAGGTGTGCGATGCCATACGGCGGCGGGGGTATCAGCCGGTCTTCAAGGACTGGGAGCCTTTGGACGGCGTGTGTGCCGTGGCGGTGTAGCCGTGGCGCAGGCGTGAGGAAGCGCTGGGGGAATGGATGATGGATAACGGGACCGGGACGCGTTTTGACAGCGGGTTGCGCCGCTATCTTACGCCGGAACAGATGGAGATTATGGCGGCTGCGCGGGTGGGCATTGCCGGTGCGGGGGGGCTTGGGTCCAACTGTGCCATGCTGCTGGCGCGCTGCGGTGTGCGGCAGTTTGTCATTGCGGACCATGATTGCGTGGACGGCTCCAACCTGAACCGGCAGTTCTATTTTCCCGATCAGGCCGGGCGCGCCAAGGTGGCGGCTTTGCGGGATAATCTTCTGGCGATTAATCCCGCCGTGTGTGTGACCATGCATAGGACGGAGCTGACACCTGCCTGCGTACGCGGGGTGTTTGCGGGGTGCGGCGTGGTGGTGGAGGCACTGGACGGCGTGGACGGCAAGAAGATGATGGCGGAGGCTTTTTTGGGACGCGGGGCGTTTTTTGTTTCCGCTTCCGGCATGGCGGGGTGGGGCGGTGCGGAAATGCGGCGGCGCGCCGTGCGGGATGTGGCCGTGTTTGTGGGGGATTTTTCCAGTGACATAGCCACGATGCCGCCCATGGCACCGCGCGTGATGATGGCGGCAGCCATGCAGGCGGACGCGGTGCTGACTCATCTGCTCGGAACATGCGTTGCGGGTGGCGATGCATGCATGACGGAGACCACAGGGAGGGAGCCATGAAGCGGGTTCTGGATACGGATATTTATGCGCTGACCGATGCGGGGCTTTCGCGCGGGAGGTCGGTGATTGAGGTGGCGGATGCCATGCTCCGGGCAGGCATACGGGTGCTGCAGTACAGGGAAAAGGAACGCAAAGCGGGCGTGATGCTGGAAGAGTGTATGCAACTGCGCCGTATGACCCGCGAGGCGGGCTGCACCTTTATTGTGAATGATCATGTGGATATTGCCCTGCTGGTGGATGCGGACGGCGTGCATGTGGGGCAGGAGGACCTGCCTGTGGAGGCTGTGCGGCAACTGGTGGGACCGGACAGGATTATCGGGCTTTCCACCCATTCCCCCGAGCAGTGCCGGGATGCCGTTGCGCGGGGAGCGGATTACATAGGCGTGGGGCCCATATTCGCCACCAAAACCAAGAAGGATGTGTGTGCGCCCGTGGGATTGGAGTATCTGGACTACGTGGTGAAGAACCATGATATTCCCCATGTGGCCATAGGCGGCATTAAGCTGCACAACGCGGGCGAGGTGGTGCGCCGGGGAGCGCGTTGCTGTGCGCTGGTTTCTGAGATTGTGGGGGCGGAGGACATAGGGGATATGGTGGCACGGCTGCGGCGCGCCATGGCGGGCTGAGACGGACGCGGGCTTGACGGTTGCTGTTTGCGGGACTAGAAGCTCTTTCGGATTCGGGGTTGTCACGCGGGCGGGGTATCCGTATGGTATGCGCCGTTCGTCCGGCAGCGACGCACCGGTTGGCAGCGGCGCACCGGTTGCCGTGTTGTCGGGTGCTGACCGAAGGTGTGCGGGCGGACGTTCCGTGCCGCATGTGCGGAGTTTGCCGCCTGAGCGGGCGATACCACCATCTGAGAGGAAACCATGTCCATAGATGATGAAATTCTGGATATTCGGGATGATCTGGCCGATGCCGTCATCGAGGCGTTGATGGAGTCCGGCTATAAAGACCTGAAGGTGGAAGGGTACGAGGATTTTCCGGCCCCGGAGCCTGTGAACGGGCATATTCCCGACATTACCGCGCGCAATAAAAAGGGGATTACCTTTATTTTTGAGGTGATAACCAAGGAATTTTTTGCGGAGCAGGAAGTGGCGGACCGGATAAAGGCCTTTGCTGAGTTCTGCGACGAAGCCGACGCGCAGTTTGTGGTCATTGTGCCTGAAGGTGAGGAAGGGTTTGCCAGCGCCTTCATCGAGGACCTTGATATTCCGCAGGACAGTGTGGAAATCTGGGAAGCCTGATGGCCTGCCCGTTCCGCTGTACAGCCCGAGGAGCCTTTTCCCTTGCCCGCAACCATTGCCATTAACGGATTCGGCCGTATTGGCCGGTATCTTGCCCGTTTGCTCGCGGATGATCCGCAACTGCACGTGACGGCGGTGAATGATCTCATGAGCCTGCGGGAAGCCATGCACCTGCTGGAATATGATTCCGTGCACGGGCGTTTTTCCGCCGTGCGGCCTTTGCCGGGAACGGAGCAGGGGTTCATGCTGGGCGGGCGGCCTGTGCGCTATGGCAACATGAAGCCTGAGCAGTGGGACTGGAGCGGGTGCGATATTCTTGTGGAGGCGGCCGGACCCTTTGCCGACAGGGAAAGCTGCCGGAAGCATATGCAGGCCGGAGCCCGCAGGGTGGTTGTGGCCTGTCCCGCGCCGGAGGCGGACGCCACCATCATTCCCGGTGTGAACGGGCATAGGCTTGCCGCGGAGCAGCGTGTGCTTTCCTGCGCCTCGTGCACCACGAACTGCCTTGCTCTTCCCGTGCAGCATATTCAGCGGGAATTCGGCATCCGCAGCGGCTACATGACCACCATCCATCCCTATACCATGCGGCAGCGGCTGCTGGACGGCAGCCATGACGACCTGCGCCGTGCGCGTGCCTGCGGCATGAACATGCTGCCCACGCCCACGGGGGCGACCTGCACGGTGACAAGCGTTCTTCCCGAACTTGCGGGGAGGTTGCAGGGGATTGCCTTCCGGGTGCCTACCGCCAGCGTTTCGCTTATTGACCTTGTGTGCGAGCTGGAACGGGAGACCTGCGCGGAAGAGGTGAACGCCCTGCTGCGGTCACACGCGGACGAGCATATGGGGTACACCGAGGAGCCGCTGGTTTCGGTGGATTACAAGGGCTGCACATGGGGCAGCGTTGTGGACGGGACGCTCACCACGGTGACGGACGGCACCATGCTGCGGCTTGTGGCGTGGTATGACAACGAGGCCAGTTTTTCCAACCAGCTTGTGAGGCTGCTGCGCATGGTGGCCCGGCTGGGGTAGCGGCGCGGCACGCATCTGAACCGCACTTCCTTTTGCTATGCGCCTGCGAAGGGCGGAAAACGCCGTAAGGCTTTTGCCAGTACGCGCCTCTCTTGCGCCATGTCTTTTTTTATACGCCTGCCAGAGTTTCTTATGAACCTGTTGCGCTGCGGATGGCTTGCAGGAAGCGGGAGCGCAGGGCATCGCCCATGAGGGCTTTTTTAACCGGGGAGAGGCGGAGAAAGCCGCCGACGAGGCCGCGCATGAAGGCCTGTGTGCGGCTGTTCGGGTTATCGAAGATGAGGTTCTGGAAGGTGCCCCGTTCCAGACATTGCAGGATGACGCGCTCAAAGGAGTCTTCCGGATGGAAGACGCGTTGGGCGCGTTTTTTCAGTTGGAGGCTCTGCTGGGGGCATTTGAGCGCGCAGACGCCGCAGCCGAGGCAGAGGGAGGTGTCTACCACGGCCCTGCGTTGCCTGCGCGGGGAGGTGCCGCGCTGCGCCGATGCGGGCCTGACAGGCGGGGAATCCGGGCTGACTGGCGAATCCGGGGTGCCTAGTGAATACGGGGTGCCTAGTGAATACGGGGTGATTGGTGAATCCGGGCTGTCCTGACAATCTGTGAGGGCGGATGGCGGGCGGGATACGTCTTCAAGGCGGATGGCATTGATGGGGCAGGCCTTGGCGCACAATCCGCAGCCGTTGCAGGTTTCTGCCGCACAGCGGGCGATGTAGCCTGAGGAAACCAGAATGCCCGCGTATCCCGTGGTGCGGATGCCGTGGAGCAGGTTGCAGCAGCAGCCGCAGCAGTGGCAGATGAATCCTGCCCCCTGGCGGACGTTGTCGGTGGAGAGCACGAAGCCCATGTCGCGGGAGCGGTGGAGGATATCGAACATCTCGGCGCGGTCTATGGGGCGGGCGAAGTTGTTGCGGATGAGGAACTCTGCCGCAGACCCCATGGAGGTGCAGGTTTCCATGGGAACATCGGGCACATCGCAGCCACGGGTGCCGAGGTGGTGTTTTTCGTGCCTGCATGAGCACAGGCCCACAGCGAACAGCGTGTTCTGCCCGATGAGGGCGGAGGCTTTTTCGTAATCCAGAATTTCTGTGTGGTCGGCCTGCGGGATGGCCTGTTCGTGCGGCAGGGCGCGCATGACGGAGACCTGCTGGGCGTCGCCGAAGTTGGCATCCAGAAAGGCGGTGTCGCCGAACATATAGCGTTGGAACAGTTCCGCCCACTGGGCGCTGGCCAGACTGCCCCCGGTGCGCATCATGGTGAATTCGAAGAAGCCGATGACAAAGGGGCTGATCATGTAGAGGTATTCGTTGCCTTCCCAGATGTCGCAGACAAGGCCCTTGCCGCACAGCGTTTCCAGCATGGGGCGCAGGGTGGTTGGGTCTGTGCCGGTTATGGCGGCGACCCGCGCGAGGGGAGAGGGGCGGTAGGGCATGCGGAGGACGAGATCGGCCTCTGCGGGAGTGTACAGGGCAACGAGCAGGTCGCGGAAGGCATCGTTCCACGGGGTGCGCACGGAGGTGTTGTCTATTTTTTCTCCGAGCTTGCGGTAGATATCCTTGCCGACGATGTGGCCCATGGCGTGCGTTTTACCGCGCCATGTGGTGCAGCATGGCGGTGGCCTGTGCCGCGGCTGCCGCCAGCACGAGCGGGATGGCCAGTACGATGGAAGCCTTGTGGCGCAGGGGTGTTTCGCTGCGCATGACCCGCAGCCAGAGCAGCGAGGCGGTGACGGGCAGTACTGCGGCGGCACCCCACAGCCAAATGGCCGGGTCTGCCAGAGGAGTGGCGGCCGCGTGGGGGCGCAGAAGCAGGAAGGCCAGCCACGAGGCGGGAATGAGCTGGAGGAGCAGGGGGGCGATGCTCCAGCGTGTGCAGTAGGGCAGGGCGAATTTGTAATAGTCGCGCCCGAAATCGTCCTGATTGCGGCGCATGAGCAGGTAGGCCTGAGCGAACATGCCCGCAGCACCGAGGCCGCCCACCACGCACTGGGCGAGGAAGAACCAGAATCTGGCGTCGGGGATTGTGGTGTACACGGCGAGGATAAGCTCCGCCGTGGTGGCCTGCGGGGCAACGTGGTGACCGGGTTTGAGCATGGCGGCGGCAAGGCCGAGGAGCAGGAACAGTGCGGCGAGCATGGCAACGGAGGCAAGGCCGCCCAGCAGGGAATGCAGGGATTTGTTGCCGCGCAGGGGAGTCCACGAAAGGGTGTAGGCTGTGCTCAGCGCCATGCCCAGCGCCAGTGCGCCCACGCAGATGAATACGGGCAGGCGGAAGGGGCCTTCGAACAGGTCCGGGTGCTGAATGGCGAGGTGCGTGGTGCCCGCTGCTGCGGACGCGAACAGGACGCCGCCGATCATGGTGCCCATGGTGGCTATCTGCCGTGCGCATTTGTCGTAGAAGACCTTGCTGTGCCGGACGGCAAGCCGCTGGCTGACCACCGCGATGAGCGGGCTTGCCACTGCCGCCAGAAGAACGGTGAGCATGAGGCCGGCCATGAGGCCGGTGGCGGCGAACTGGGCTATCATATGCATTGGAGTCATGCGGCGTGCTCCTTATCTTGCGGTTGGGCAATGGCGGTGCGGGTTGCGGCGGAATGAGCGGGCTTCCGCGCTGTTTTGCTGCGGGTGCCCGGAACAGTTCCCGTGCTGCGCTTGTGCCCTTATTCCGTGTGCAACGCGGGGGAAAAGGCGTTTACGCTGGCGCAGAGCGACCGGACCACACCTGACCGGCAACGGTCTTGTGCCTCAATTCGCCGTGGGTGGCAAGGCCAGAGTGGGAGGAGGCGGGAGGTTGAGGGGGGATTAACGCGCATTGTTTCTTGAAAAAACTTGGCGGCTCGCCTATTGCTAGGGAGGCAATGGATTCGGGATGTATTTCCCCGGCGCGCGGGAACGCGTTTGTCTTTTGCCGCTGTTTACACCGTTTGCCGCATCCGTGATGAGGCCGCGAACGGAAACCAAGCCGGAGGCGTTATGGGTTACAGGGTATTGTGTTGTCTGCTGCTTGTTGTGTGCGCGGGGTGCACGCCCCGTCAGGTGTCGCAGGACAGGGCGCACAGCGATGAGTGGCGGCTGCAGAATATCGAGGCGCGGTTTCTGGAGTTTCAGGAAACGAGCAAGGCCCGTGAAGCGGAATTGCAGGAATCTGTACGCAGGCTGGAAGGCGAGTTGGTGACTGTGCGGCAGGAATTGGGTGACACCCGTACCCGTGCCGCCGAACTGACTGCTGAAACAGCCGCCATGCGTGAGGCGTTGCGTGCGCGGCACGTTGCGGCGGGAGGCAGCGCTGAGGATTTTTCGGCTCCTGTGCCGGTACGCGCGGGGGCATCCGGTTCCGGTGAGGCCCGGTCATCTGCTTCCGGTGAGGCTCAGGTGGGTACTTCCGGCGGGCCGGTTGCGGGGGTAACGGCAGCGGCGGCATCCGGTTCCGGTACGGGCGCATCTTCGGGCGGGCCGGTGACCGATACGAGCAGCGGGCTGGC
>CAYRLL010000025.1:15012-16743 GCA_964425115.1 uncultured Desulfovibrio sp.
CCGGCCAAACACCCGGCCAAACACCCGGCCAAGTATCCGGTCAGGCATCTGGTCATATTTCAGAGCGGGCAACAGTACAGGCACCGGAACAGGCGACGGCGTCCGCCAAGGCGGCTACCGATGCCTCCGGCCATGCTCCGCAGGCGACAGCATCCGCATCGGCAACGACTGGTGCATCCGGTGCGCAGGCAGGGCAGGGGGGCGCTGCCCCTGCATCCGCCGGGGCGGCAGTTGCAGCACCCGTAGCGGCGGCATCCGCAGCCCGTACAGAACCTGAGCAGCAGGTTGCCATGGATATTCCCGCGCTGCGCGGGGAGCTTTCCGGCGCTGAACGGCGCTACGAGGAAGGACTTTCGCTGGTGCGCGCGGGCGAGGTGGATAAGGGGCGGCGGGTGCTGGATTCCTTTATCGGTGATTTTCCCAACCACGCCCTTGTGCCCAATGCCCTGTACTGGATGGGAGAGACCTACTACCACGAAAAACGCTACGCGCAGGCGGTGCTGACCTTCAAGGAGGTTGTGCGCCGTTTTCCCAAGCACGACAAGGCCGCTGCCGCCATGCTCAAGGTGGGGTTCTCCTACGAGAAGCTGGGGGACAACAGCAACGCCCGTTTTTATCTGCAAACGCTTGTGGACGAATATCCCGACTCTTCTCCGGCACAGATGGCGCGTGAGCGCGTAGCCACCCTGTAGGTCCGTGCCAGCCCCATGACACAGCAAGAGCCCGGCCCGCAGCAGATTCCGGTATCGCAGCCAAACACAGGCAGGCATGCCGGAGCCTTTACCCTTGGCGGCATGAATGCCGCACAGCGCACGGAGTTCTGGGCATCTCTGGCGCTGCGGCACACGGCGCGGCTTGGGCCGCGTACATGGAAAAGGCTGCTTGAGGTGTATCCTTCTCCCTACGCCGCCGTGCTGGATGCGGCCAACTGGGCGCAACGCTGCGGTATTGCGGCGCGTCTTGTTTCCGAATTCCGGTCCGAGAAGTGGCGTGGTCCCGCCCGGCTGGAGTGGGAGGCCGCAGGCGCGGGGGGATGGCGCGTTCTGCTGTGGACGGATGCCCGGTACCCCCAGCGGCTGCGGGAAATCGCGGATCCGCCCATTTTTCTGTATTATGAGGGGGATGCGGGGTTGCTTTCTAACCCCGGCGTGGGAGTTGTCGGCTCGCGGTCGTGTTCGCGGGACGGTATTGCCACCACGCGCGAGTTGTGCCGCCGTCTTTCCGTTTCCGGCGTGACCACCGTTTCCGGTCTTGCGAGGGGCATAGACAGCGAGGCCCACCGCGCTGCCCTTGCCGGGTGGGGCAGCACCATTGCGGTGCTGGGCACGGGGCCGGACTGCGTGTATCCGCCCGAGAACGGGCAACTGCATGCGGCCATACGCGAGGGGGGACTGATTCTCTCTGAGTTTGCTCCCGGCACGGTGCCGGAAGCCAGAAATTTTCCCATGCGCAACAGGATTATCAGCGGGCTTTCGCTGGGCGTGCTGGTGGTGGAGGCGGCCAAGCGCAGCGGCAGCCTGATTACGGCGAAACATGCCCTTGAGCAGGGGCGTGAGGTGTTTGCCGTTCCCGGCAGCGTGCGGGCGCGCACATCATCCGGTTGCCATGACCTTATCCGGCAGGGAGCCAAGGCGGTGTTCTGCTGTGATGATGTGCTGGTGGAGATTGCGCCGCTGCTGGGCATGAGCATAACCGACTGGCCTGCCCCCGGTGAAGCATCCCGCAGTGGCC
>CAYRLL010000025.1:16843-33611 GCA_964425115.1 uncultured Desulfovibrio sp.
CGGAGAGGGCCGGGTTCCGGTGATGTGGGCGGTAACGCCTTTCAGGGCGTGCCCGGTGCCCGGCGTGAGGGCGGAAAGGATGCCGGACAGGGGGCTCCCTGTACAGATGATATGACGCCGGATGAAAAGTTGGCATACGATCTGCTTGCAACCTGTGAGTCATTGCATATTGACGAATTGTGCCGCAGCCTGTCGTGGCAGGCGGGCAAGGCAAGCGGTGTGCTGCTGATGCTGGAAGTGCAGGGCGCGGTGCGCCAGTTGACAGGCATGCATTACAGCGTTACCCTGTAGGGCGTTACGGAACCTTGTTTTTTTGCATACGTGAGAGACCATGCAGAAAATTCCTGTCAAACTTGCCGCACCGGGCATGATTCTCGCCAAACCCGTGGTTCGGGACAACGGCATAACCCTTGTGGGCGAGGGCGTGGAGCTTACCGAATCGCTCATTGCGCGATTTGAGCAGTCCGGTGTGGGGGCCGTGACTGTGCAGGGCAACCCCGTGCAGATGGACGGCCTTGCGGGGGGAACGGATTTCGGCAGGCGTGCGGAGCGGATGGAGCACCTGTTCCGCAAGCACGGTGATGACCCGTTCATGATGACCATGAAGAAGGTGCTGGTGCAGTATTTCAGGCTTAAGGCGGCATCTGCGGCCGCAGCCGCAGCCGTTGCAGCCACGGCGGAAGATGTGGCGGACGGAAACGGCGGCGCGCAGGAGGGAGCGGCCGGAAAGAACGGGGTAAACGGGGTAAACGGGGCCAACGGTAATGCCGCTCCCGGCAGTGCGGGGAGGGCCAAGGCATGACACAGGACATGCGTACCGAATACAAGGGGAAGGTTCTTGCCGTGAAGAATCTGCCTACCCTGCCCAAGGTGCTGGAAGAAGTGACCGCCCTGATGGAGGACCCCAATACCTCCATAGAGCAGATAGCCAAGCTCATTACCTTTGATCAGGTGCTCTCCGCCAAGGTGCTGAAGATGGTCAATTCGCCCGTGTACGGATTTCCGGGGCGCATAAGTTCCATTCAGCACGCGCTGGTCCTGCTGGGGTTCAACGTCATCCGGGGGCTTATCATCTCCACCTCCGTGTTTGACGAGATGAACAAGACCATGGTGGGGCTGTGGGAACACAGCGTGGGCTGCGCCCTTGCCAGCGGTGAGATTGCCAAGGCACTGGGGCTGAAGGACCCGGAGGAATATGCCGTGGCTGGGTTGCTGCATGATCTGGGCAAGGTGGTTTCTGCCGTGCAACTGCCGGAGATTAAGCCTGAACTGGAAGCCATGGTGCGGGACGGGGACATGAGTTTTCTGGCGGCGGAAAAGAAGCTGCTGGGATTCGGGCATGACCGGGTGAACGCGTGGCTTGCGGCGCACTGGAACCTGCCGCCTGCCATATCTGAAGCCATATCCTACCATCACAAGCCGCTCAGTGCGCGCAACTATACCAAGTACGCCTGCGTGGTGCACATGGGGAATTTTTTGACCCGCGTGTTCGAATACGGCAACGGCGGCGACGACAACGTGCCCGTGATGCAGCCCCACGCCATGAAGCTGCTGGGGCTGAACCAGCGGATGCTGGAGAACGTTCTGGACAGGCTTTCCGACGCGTTCATGGATATTTCCGATCTCAAGCTGACCTAGGCGGCTGTGATGCTTACGGCGAACAGGGACAGGGGACCGGTACGGGCGTTCCTTATTTCAGGGGACGGAGCCTTTGTGCGCAACGTACTGTCCATCTGGGATGAAGACGTTATTCAGTGGACCGTGTTCTCCAAGGCGGGACCGGCTGTGGACCAGTTGTTCACGGACCCGCCGGAGTTGCTTGTATCCGATGCCGTGTTGCAGGATATGTCCGGCGAGGCCCTGGTGGCGCTGGTGAAAGGGGAAAACGTGTACAGGCAGATTCCGGTGGTGCTCTGCCTGCCGCACGAAACGCTTTTTTCCCCGAGGGACTGGTCCGCCATGGAGGCGGACGACTTTGTGCTGCTGCCGTTTGAGCCGGAAGAGTTCCGTGCACGGGTTGAACTGACGCTGAACCGCATGTCCCGCTCGCTGGACGCCAATCCGCTTACCCGGTTGCCCGGCAACACTACCATCATACAGTTTATCCGGGAGCATATAGAGCGCAGGCGCGATTTTGCCCTTGGCTATGCTGATCTGGACAATTTTAAGGCATTTAACGACAAATACGGCTTTGCGCGCGGCGATGAGGCGCTGATGATGACGGCGCGCATCATCGTGAACACGGTGCGCCGTTTTCCCGGACCGCCATCCTTTGTCGGTCATGTGGGCGGGGACGACTTTGTGTTCGCGCTGCCGCTCCATTGCGTGGAGGAGGCGTGCAGGCAGCTGGTTTCCAGCTTTGATGCCATTGTTCCCAGCCTGTATGATGAAAAGGACAGGGAATGCGGGTGCATTATTTCCACTGACAGGCAGGGGCGACCGCAGACCTTTCCGCTTATGGGCATTTCCATCGCCGTGGTCTGCAACCGCAGCGGCAGCCTGAACCATTACGGGCAGGTTTCCGCCATTGCCATGCAGTTGAAAAAGAAAGCCAAGGAAGACCCCGGGAGCGTGTATGTCATCGACCAACGGGCGCAGTAAGGGGAAGGCGGCGGAGCGGTTGGGCGGGCATGGCACCATGCCGGAACTGCCGGACACGGCGGAGATGTATATGGGGCATCTGGCTGTGGAAAAAGGCTATTCCGACGCCACTGTTGCCGCCTATGCCCGTGACCTGCACCAGTTTGAATCCTATTTGCAAACCCGTTCGCTCACGCTGGACGCGCCGCAGGACATAACCCGGCAGGCGGTACAGGGATTTTTGGCTGACCTGCACCGCCAGCGGGTGAACAAGACCTCCATGGGGCGCAAGCTCTCATCCCTGCGGGGTTTTTTTCGCTATCTCGCCAGACGCAAGATGGTTCAGGCCATTCCCACGGACGGGGTGCGCAACCCCAAAACCGAAACGCGCCATCCCAAGGCGCTGAATGTGGATCAGACCTTTGCCGTGCTGGATGAGAAACGGCAGACCACGGCAGAGGCGACCCGTAACCGGAGCAATGCCCGCGAACAGCTTGTGCGCGACCTTGCGCTGGCGGAGTTGCTGTATGGTTCGGGGCTGCGCATATCGGAGGCACTGGCGCTGAACGTGCACGATGTGCATCCGGCATCGGGCATGGTGCGGGTGATGGGGAAGGGCAGCAAGGAGCGCATGGTGCCGCTTTCTGACACGGCAAAGGACGCTTTGCAGGAATGGCTGCGCAGGCGTGAGGCGCTGGATGCCGGAGGAAGGGAGCCTGCCCTGTTCGTGGGGGCCCGGGGCGGCAGGCTGAACCGGAGACAGGCTGCCAGAATCATAGAGGATTTATGTCTGCGTGTAGGGTTGCCGCAGGCCATATCGCCGCACGGACTGCGGCATTCTTTTGCCACGCACCTGCTTGAGGCGGGGGCGGACATGCGCAGCGTGCAGGAACTGCTGGGACATGCCCGGCTGACCACCACGCAACGCTATACGCACCTGAATCTGGCGCGGCTGGTGGAGGTGTATGACAAGGCACACCCCAAGGCGCATGCTCCCGGCCCTTCCCGGTCTTCGGCAGTGGTGCCCGCTTCTGCGGCACATGCAAGCGAATCCGGACCGGAAGACAAGGACGTTTCCGGGCAGTCGCCTGCTCCGCACAGGAGCGGCAAGGGGCGGCCCCGCAAGTAATAACCGGCAGGAACGATGCTCCGTTCCTCTGTAGTTACTGAACTGCCGTAGAACTGCTTCCGAGCAGGGAGCCAGCCGTTTCAGATCTTTTCCGGGGGGCCGTTTGGTAATGACCGGCCTACGGAATGGGGGATTCTTCAAAGGCTACCCGGCATACGCCGTCCAGCGTGCGCAGTTTTTCATACAATTCCACCCATCCCGCGTTTTCACGCCCCATGAGCCGGAACCTGTAGGTGGTGACGGCGGTACACGCATCCACTTCCAGTCCTACAGTATGGGAGACGAAGGTCTTGCTCTCGTTGATGATGCCGAGCAGTTCCTCGTGTCTTTTTCCCTGCGGTCTGTTTTCCTGCCGGAAGACCACGGTGAGCACGACCAGAATGTTGCGCGGAGGGATGCGCCGGATGACGGCGGGCAGGAGAAAGAGGACGAACATGATGATGGCGGTGGCCATGGTGGCGGGAAGCACAAGCCCCGCGCCCACGGCAAGCCCTATGCCCGTGACCAGCCACAGGCCTGCGGCGGTGGTGAGGCCGCGCACGCTGCCCTTGCCCTTGATGATGGCGCCGCCGCCCACAAAGCCGATGCTGGCAATGGCGTAGGACGCTATGCGGCCCGGGTCCAGACGGACAACGGTGTCTGAACTGAGATGCCGGTACAGGTCTTCCATGTACAGGGAAAGCTGCATCATGAGGCAGGCACCGACAGCCACAAGGATGTTGGTGCGGAATCCGGCTGCCTGCCCCCGTCTTTCACGTTCGTAGCCGATGCAGCCGCCGAGCACGCCGGCGAGCAGCAACCGGAGCAGATGGTCCAATTGTATCTGGTGCAGCAGGGCTTCCGGCATGTGCGCCTCCGTTCGGTTTCTCTTTATAGATATCCGGCAGGTTCTGTCACAGAGTTGTCACATTGCCGTGGAATGTCAACAGCAATTATGGGTGAAAACGGTTAAATGGCGGCATATTGCGGGCTAGCGTGCGGAGGAGGGGGCAAGGGCCATGTCCAGCGCGGCATCCACATGCAGGCGTGTGGTATCCAGCAGGGGCAGGGGAGGGATGCAGCCTTCCAGCAGCATGCATATTTCCGTACAGCCCAGAATGACCGCCTGCGCTCCCTGTGCGGCCATGTGGCCGATGACGCGCAGGTAGGCGTCTCTTGACCCGGGCAGAACGCATCCCTGACAGAGCTCGCGGAAGATGATGTCGTGCACGAGGGTGCGGTCTGCCTGAGAAGGAATGAGCACGTTCAGGCCGTGCCTGTCGGTAAGTCTGCCCCTGTAGAAATCGTGCTCCATGGTGAAGGCGGTGCCCAGCAGCCCCACGGTGTGCAGGCCCATCTTCCGGGCGTGGGCGGCGGTGGCATCTGCTATGTGCAGAAGGGGAATGTCCACCGCCCGGCTGACGTTTTCTGCCAGTTTGTGCATGGTATTGGTGGCGATGACCAGAAAATCTGCTCCGCCTGCCTGAACGGAGAGTGCCCCCTGCACGAGGTGTGATTCCACGGTTTGCCAGTCTCCGGCGCACATGGCGGCCTCCACGGGGTGGAAGTCCACGCTGTGCAGCACCATGCGCGCGCTGTGCAGGCCGCCCAGACGCTGACGCACGCCTTCGTTGATCCATTTATAGTAGAGCAGGGAGGATTCCCAGCTCATACCGCCCAGAATGCCTATGGTTTTCATGCGTTCCTCCTTTTGTTGCATTGCATCATGTGCGGCTGTTTGCGGCAAGATACAGTGGGCGGAGCGGGGCATGGATACAGACGCAAACTGTTATGCCCGCACGGCACCACGAAACATCAGGGGACAGGATGGGCGGGTTGTGTGCTGCGGCAGGTTTGCCCCTCTGCAGTACGCATCAGCTGCCGAAGGGCGGGAGGTTTCCGTCCTGCAAGAAGGTTATGGGGCTGGCTGGCGCGGTTTGCCGTAACGCGGGTGCGGAGGTGTTTTCCTGCGCGGCGAGCAGGGCGGGCGAGGCATACAGTTGTTCCAGTTGCAGGGTGTTGGCAATGCGCACGATGCGTACCGTTTCCGGCTGCCAGTCGCCGAGGGAGTGCAGGGCCGCCTGCAGGGCCTGTCTGTCGGAAGGGTAATGGATGGGGATGGCTGCCTTTTCCGGGCTGATGCCGGTGAGGGCGTTGGTGACGGTTTTGCCGTAGTCCATGGCGTTGACCAGCCGGTCGGTGGTGAAATCGGCAAAGCCGATGCCGAGGGCGTTGCCTTCTGACTCCGGGGTGAGGTCGCGCACGAAGATGCGGCTGACGCGCGGGGTGGAGGTGAAGTCGCCGAGGATGTCTCTGTTGCGTCCGGTGACGTTGACGTCCATGCCCGTGCCGGAGATGTTTTTGCCTATGGCGTCCACGATGAGCAGGTCGATATCGTGAAAGGGCAGGCCCGGCGCGAGGCTTTTGCTGAGTGTGAGCAGGGCTTCTTCTTCTGCCTCCAGTGTTTGCGGGGCCATGGCGCGCACGGTGTGCAGTTTGCCGAAGGCGTTTTCCACCAGTCCGAGGCCGAAGAGTATGGGGGACTTGGCAAGGGCCACGCGGCCTGCCGCCCGGATGACATGGGCGAACCCGTGGCGGATGGCCAGCTTGTGGTAGAGGGCTGCGCCTTCGTGCTTGCCGAGGCCGATACAGGCCATCTTGAACAGGCCGCTTTCTATGGGGGCCTTGAATTTGGTGTGCGACTTCACCCTGTTGGCAATGACGATGTGGTCTGCCTGCATGGCGAGGGCGTCCATGAACACGGGAATGCCGTCTGCCGTTTCCCCCAGACGGACAACCTGCATGGAGGAACGGATGGGAGCCCCCACCGATTCTTCCGTGATGCCCAGCGTGGTGAGCACGCGCACCTGACCCTCGGCAGTGGCGCCGCCGTGGCTGCCCATGGACGGCACGATAAAGGGATGTAATCCCATATGGCGGCAGGCTGCCACGAGGGCGGCGGTGACTTCCGCTATGCGGTCTATTCCCCTGCTTCCCGCCGTGATGGCAACGGTCTGGCCGGGAACCACGGGACGCATGCCGCCGGCTGCGTCTTCACGCAGGGCGTTTACGGCAGCGCATACGGCGGTGCGGACATCTTCTATACAGGTGCTGTCGAACTGCTGGAGGACGGGGGCGAGGCTGGGCCACTGCGCAATGTCCGGTGTCCACATGGGTTACTCCGGCGAGAGAAGTTCGAGGTTGAAGGCAGGGTCCAGCTTGCGGGTCATGCCCGAACCGGTGATTTCCAGAATGACGACTTCTGCGATTTTCCAGACGTCTATGCCCTGCCGGATGCAGCCGACAAGGGCGCTGTCGCCGCGACCGAGGGCCGCGTGCATGTGCAGCCTGGGATGGCCGGAGGAATCGGGGAACAGGGTGCCCAGCGCCGCTGCCTCGTGCACCTGCGAGAAAAGGCGGAGCATGGGGGTGATGTGCGCTGCCGCACCGTCTTCCGGCCCTGTGACCAGCGTGCCGGAGCCGATGCCGCCCACAAGTGCGACAAGGCCCCCGGCGATGCCGTTTTGGCGGGCAAATTCCTCTATGCAGCCGGGGAGGGAATCGCCGTCTTCCAGTCTGAGGACGAACACCCTTCCCATGGAGCCTTGTGCTGATTTCATGCGTGTTCCTTCAAAGAGAGCCGTGAATGCTGTTTTTAAGGGGGAGCAGTGGCAATGGCCTGTCTGTTTGTATGTCTGCCTGTTTGCGGAACGTATGGTGGCCCGCGGCACGTATTGCTTTTGGGCCGGGTACCCGTTTGGCCTGCAAGTGCTTTCGGGCCGCCGGACCTGCTCCGTACGTCTGGGAAATAGCGCATTCGGCGGGAGCGGGCAATGGTGCATTGCCAACGGGGCGGGGATGGCCTATCCCGGATGAAGGAGAAGGATTATCCATGAAAAGACGGCACTTGAAGACGGAAGAACGGCGGGAGCAGATTGCCGAGGCAGTGGTGGAGATTCTGCGAACCGGAGGGCTTGGCGGGCTGACGGCGGAGGCCGTGGCGCGGGCCGTGGGCATGGTGCCTTCTGCCCTGTACAGGCATTTTCCGGGAAAGATGGCCATGCTTGAAGCGGGCATGGAGTTGCTGGCAGGGCGGATTATGGAGCGGGTGGACGCCTGCATGGCCGACACCGGGGTTGATTCTGACAACATGCCCGCCGGGGAGGCGGGAAACGTGCCGGAGTGCTGCGGCAGGCATCTTGACGCCCTGTACCGCATTTTGCAGACAATGACCCGGATGCTGCACGACATGCAGGTGGTGCCGCGTATTCTCTTTTCTGATGAAACCATGGCAGGGCATGCCGAATACAAGGAAACAGTGCTGCGCATGCAGCGGATGCTGCTGGGCAGGGTGCGGAACCTGCTTGCGGCAGGGCAGGCGGAGGGATGCGTGCGTGCGGACATTGCAGCGGACAAGCTGGCTGTGGCCTATATGGGCATGTTTGTGCCGGTGGCCGTGCTGTATCATTCTTCCGGCGGTGCCATAGATATGCAGGCGCATATTCACGCCAACTGGAAGTTCTTTCTTGCGGGTATTGCACCTTGCAGGGACAGATGATTTTTTTGCCGGAGTGAGTGGTTACGTTACATGCTCTCGACATGCAGGGCGAATTGTGGTGTATCCTCATACAGTTGGAATGGCGGGCGGGGGATGTGCAGTGCGGTATGATGCCATGCGGGAGTTGCTGTGAGGAACGCTGTTGACTATGTGACAGACAAAATGATGGGCAAGGGCTATCGCAAGATGCTGTGGGGAAGGTTTTTCCTTGGGCTGAGCGGTACGGTGGGGGTGTTTTTGCTGTGCATATTTGCCGGGTTTATGCTGCATGAAAGGCATGTGACGGCACAGGAGCTTGTGAAGCGGGCGCAGATGCATTTTCATGCCATATTCATCATGCGGCAGTGGAATGCGGGATATGACGGGGTGTATGTGGAAAAGCGGCCCGGTGTGCACTCCAATCCGCATCTTGCCCATGCAGACCTGACAGTCCTGAACGGCACAGTGCTGACCAAGCGTAATCCCGCCCTGATGACCCGCGAGATATCGGACCTGTTCAACGAGGCCGGGCTGCTGCGGTTTCGCGTGACCAGCCTTGCCCCCATCAATCCGGAGAATCAGGCGGATGCCTTTGAGCGGCGTGCACTGCACGCCTTTGCCGAAACGGGTGTGCGTGAGGTGTATGAGGAAAGTGCTGAGGAAGGGCGGACGTATTTTAGATATATGGCACCGCTGCTGGTGGAGGAAAGTTGTCTTTCCTGCCACGGCGGGCAGGGGTATGCCCCCGGTGATGTGCGAGGCGGCATAAGCGTGCGGTATGACATTACCGAAAGCAAACAGGCTGCCCTGGAGCGGACCGTTTTGCTGGTGGCGCTGAGTTTTACCGCCGTATTGCTGCTGCTTGGGGGAATGTATCTCATGACGCGGCGTATAATGGGCAGGCTGTGGATTGCCCAGCGGTTCATAGAGCGCATGGCGGTGACGGACGAGCTTACCGGCCTGTATAACCGTAGATATGCGTACAGCAAAATTGTTACAGAACTGGCTCTTGCGGGCAGGCATCATGCGCCCTTCAGCTGCCTGATGATAGATATTGACCACTTCAAGGCCGTGAACGATACGTACGGGCATCCTTCCGGAGACAGGGTGCTGCGTGATCTGGCGAGGATAATCAAGGGATGCTGCCGGGCAAGTGACGTGGCGGCGCGGTTTGGCGGAGAGGAGTTTCTGGTCATTCTGCCGATGACGGATGCTGCCGGAGCGCGTTCCGCAGCGGAGAAGATTCGCACGACCGTGCAGGGGAACACCTTTGCCACGGCGGAGGGGCAGCCCCTGCGTGTTACCGTGAGCCTTGGGTGTGCTGCCGTGGAGTTTGGCGGGGTGGGCACTGTTTCCACTGAGGATGTCATTGCGGCGGCGGACAAGGCGTTGTATGCCGCAAAGCGCGGCGGGCGCAACAGGGTGGAAGGAGAGATGTTCACTGTGGCTTCCGTGGCTTCTGCGACTGGCGAGGCGAGGTATCTTGGCGGGCGCGATGCCGGGGTGGACGACGGCGAGGTCTGACCTGCGACAGCTCTTTGTGATTGAGAGCGGAAGATGAAGGTACGTGCGGTTGCCTGAAGGCAAAACGGCAGGCGCGGAAGTATTGCAGGATAAGGAAAGGCCGGGGCGCGCAGAGTGCCCCGGCCTTGTTTGATGATCTGTGCGGTTTCTTTGCCGATATCAGGTGGAAATCTGCTGAAGACCGGAAGGAAACCTGAGAGGCGGTTATGCCTTTGCGCAGGCGGCGTCGTATTCCGCGGTAAGGGAATCTACCAGTTCCTTGACGGAGACGATGCGGTCCACGCGGTAGACATTGGAGCCGGAGAAGGCAAAGCCCTTGTCGAAGTTGCCACGCTTGGCGTTCAGCAGTGCGGCGGCAATGCAGTAGGGGCTTTCTTCCTTCTTGCAGTTGTGGATGCACTCGAAAATGCACTTGAAGGGTTTTTTCAGTCCCTGACGGGCCTCTTCCACAAACTTGCCGAGAATGGCTCTGCCGGGCATGCCGACAGGGCTTTGGATGATGGTTACGTCTTCTTCGCGGGCATTGACATACGCCTGCTTGAAGCGATCATCGGCATCGCATTCATGGGTGGCCACAAAGCGGGTTCCCATCTGCACGCCGGATGCGCCCATATCGAGGAACTTTTTGATGTCCTCGCCGGAATAGACGCCGCCCGCCGCGATGACCGGAATTTTTTTGCCGTGCTTTTCTTCGAAAACCTTAACGGCTTCCACCACCTGCGGAACAACGTTTTCCAGCGCGGAGGCGGGATCGTTCAGCTCTTCAGGGCTGAAGCCGAGGTGGCCGCCCGCCTTGGGGCCTTCCACCACGAAGGCATCGGGAAGGTAATCGAACTTGGACAGCCACTTCTTGCAGAGAATGGTGGCGGCACGGGCGGAGGAGACAATGGGCACCAGCTTGGTGTTTGCCTGCTCCTTTTTGTCTTCGTAATATTCCTTGAGGTACTTGGGCATATCCAGCGGAAGGCCCGCACCCGAGAATATGACATCCACCTTTTCTTCGATGGATGTTTTCACCAGATCGGCAAAGTTGGTCAGGGCTACCATGAGGTTTACGCCCAGAACGCCGGATGAAAGTTCGCGGGCCTTGCGTATTTCCTTGCGCATGGCGCGTATGTTGGCCTCGCGCGGGTTTTTGCCCACATCCGGCTCGCTCATGCCGATCATGGCACCGGCTATGACGCCTATGCCACCCTCGTTGGCAACGGCGCTGGCAAGACCGGAAAGGGATATGCCAACCCCCATGCCGCCCTGCACAATAGGTATTCTGGCGACAATGTCGCCAATCTTCAATGACGGAAAAGGCATGATTCAGTCCTCCAAATTGCGGTGCTTCACGCCGCATTGGTTATGAATGCCGTACGCGATGTACGACAGAGGAGAGCCACGCCGCGGGCGCAACTCTCCCATTGGTCCCTCAAGCGGGGTTCTTACACAGAACAGCAATTAGCGCAAGCGCACCATTGGCAGTGCTTGCCACGGATGGGCCGGTAGGCCGGGGCATGTTCCATGTGCCGGAACAGGAATTCCATGAGCTGGGGGATGCGGGTGTGGATAATGGTCTCGCGGGTGTCGTCTTCCATCCTGGGACCGAGCAGGAAGAGTTCTTTGCCTTCGCTGCGCAGTTCCACCCAGCCTGCATCGTGCGCGGGTTCGCCGTAACCGGTCTGGATGGGGGGAGAAACGTCAGCGGGGTGGGGGCTGCCGGACAGGGTGTTATCGGACAGGGAGGCACCGGGCAGGGTGATACCGGACAGGGCCGTGCGGGAATAAACATACAGGTATGCGGGCAGCTGGACGCTGGGCATGGCCTGCGCCAGCCGTTCCAGCGTGTCGTCATCTTCGCCCTGCCAGTTGCGGAGGCGTTGCCAGAGGTCTTCGTCTTCCCATACGGCAAGGTCCGGGCGGTGTACCTTGCCCGTTTTGTAGTCCAGAATGATGATGTTGCCCTCTCGCCTGTCCACACGGTCCATGCGACCGGCGAGGAAGCGGGTTTTTCCGTCTACGGAAACAGCAGCCTGCATGCGCTGTTCCAGCGCGAGGACTGTGGTGGCGGGCTGGTTTTTCAGGAACCGTTCCAGCCGGATTTTGCCTGCCTCTTCCAGCATGACGAGGGAATCGTAGGGCAGGGTGTCGCGGATGGGGCTCTGATACAGTTCGCGGACGAAGAGGGCCTTGAGGCGTTCTGCGTCATTCTCCGTGAAGGTGACGGGCCTGCCCGTGAGCGGCGTGAAGAAGGTTTCCAGCACCGTGTGCAGCAGTTCGCCTATGCCTGCCATGTCGTCGCCCTCGTTGACCTGCTCAATGGCAGAAAGGCCGCAGAGCCGTTCATGGAAGAAACGGACAGGGCAGGTGAGGTAGGTATCCAGTGCCGAAGGGGAGAGCGGGCGGCGCAGGTATTCATCCAGCCGCGCGGCGATGGCGGGGCTGCGCAGCACGGGGCGGTCTTCATGCCGGGGCGGGGGCATGGGATAGGTGACGGCGTGGAGCGGCGGAATGCCGGGTTTGAGCAATGCGCCGCGTGCCCGTTCTTCCTGCCAGAGCATTTCTTCCACGAAACGGGAACGGGCTTTTTTTTCTTCAAACAGGCCGGAGCGGTCCACACCCGCCTGATAGTAGATGTGGACATGGTTTGCGCCATGGATGAGGCGATGGAAGTTGTGGGCGGCCACCCGCTCGCGGTGACGAGTATCCGGCAGGCCGAGCATGGCGCGCAGGGAGTCCGGCAGGAGCGGGTCATGGGCGGGGGCACCGGGGAGTTTGTCTTCCGTGGCGTCCAGAATGTGCAGGGTGTCGAAACGCAGCAGGCGTGTTTCCAGCATGCCGAGCACCTGCACGCCGGTGAGCGGGTCTGCCTCGAAGGGGACGCGTTCCAGCCGGATGGTTTCACGCAGGATGGTGAACAGCACGTCGCGCGGGAAGGGCTGGTGCGCCAGCGAGCATTCGCGCAGCATGGGAATGACCCGGCGCATGAGCCGGAAGATGGATTCCGCGTCCAGCGGGAAGCGGTCCCACAGGTCGCCGCCGTGGGCAAGCAGCAGGGAGCACAGGTCGGCCAGCGTATCTGCCATGTCCGCCGGTGTGGTCAGGGTTTCCCAGCGGGTGACGGTGAGGTCGAGCACGGCGTGCAGCAGGGCGTGGGCATCTGCTTCCGGCACAGCGGAGTGGGGGTCCGTGTCCGGGTGCTGGGTGCGCGGGTCGGTATGACGTCTGCCGGTGCGGATGGCGGTTTCCATATTGTGCAGCATGAGCCCGAGGGGGCGTTCTCCCTGCAGGGAGAGCATCTTGAGATACGGATGCCGGAGCAGGCGTATGAGTTCCTTCCAGTAATACTGTCCGTTACGGGCGGTTTCTTGCAGGCGCATGACGGTTTCCAGCAGGCGGAACAGGGTGGAGCGGCCCAGCGGATAGCCCATGGAGATGTTTACGTCGCGGCGGGGAAGGTGGTGCAGCACGGGCATGAGCAGGCCGGTATCCGGCAGGACCACGGCCGTGCCCTGAGTTTGCTGCCGTGCGTTCCCGTCTGTCTGCGTCGTCTGAGATGGCCGGGACGGTGATGCCGACTCCGCCAATTCCGATGATTCTGCCAGTTCTGCCGATTCTGCCAATTCAGGCAATTCAGGCAGTTCCGCCGACTGTGCCGACAGTGCCGCCTGTGCCGACTGTATAGGTTCAGCAACATCTGACGGCTCTGCCGCGCCCTGCTCCCTGAGCGTGCGTTCCAGCACATCCAGTTGCGAGTGCAGGTCAAAGCCTTCATGAAAAATGACGGAACGCTGCCTGGGATGAGCGGGTTGCGCCGTCTCCATGCGCGCGCCCCAGCGCGTTGCCCAGCGGGCGTGCTCACGGCACGCCCAGTGCGCTTCGCCCTCATGCTGTGCGGCATCATGGGCAAGGCGCGCGTCCGTATGCAGGACGATGCTCGCGCCGCAGTGCTGCCACAGGTGGCGGAAAAGGGCCTCTTCCACCCCGGTGAGGCCGTAGAATCCGGCAATGAAGATGCGTCTTCCGCGCAGGCAGGCGAAATGGTCCTGTTCACCGGACCGGGGCAGGCGGCGCACCACTCGGAAAGCATCATAGCCGGGCGTGGTCCAGCCGCCTGCATCCAGCCGCTGCGTGTAGGCGGCGTGGATGCGTCCCAGCGAGGCAAGCAGGTCTGCCGCAAAATCGGCAACCTGCCCGTGCATGTGGGCGATATCTTCCGGCACCAGATTCTGCTTATGGAAATCTTCCAGCAGGCTGGCAAGGCGCATACCCCACGGAAAGAAGCGGTTGGCGTCCTGCACGGGCAGGGGAAGGGCTGTTTCTGCACCGGCACCTGAGGGGCACGCCTGCTGCACGCAGTCGAGCAGCAGACCCACGCGGTCCAGCAGTTCCAGCGGTTCCGGGGGCAGGCCTTCCATCTCTGCCCGCAGGGTGCGGAACAGGTCGTTCACCGTGAGCATCTGCGGCAGCACGAAGGGCTTTGGCAGGTCAGGCATATGCAGCAGCGTGCGGGAAAAATACCGGCCGGGGCGGCTGTGCGGCATGATGATGCAGGCATTGCCGGGGTTGCCCTGCGTCTGTTCAAGAACCAGACCGGCAAGGGCGGTGAGGAAGTCGTTTTCCCAAGGTATGATGATGAAGGGGGTGTTCTGGCGCATGGTTCCTGTTTCTTTATGCAATGGCGGCGGTGGCGTGCGGGTGCCGGGCGGCAACGGTTTCGCGCAGGTCCAGATAGACGATGACGCTCTGCAACTGCCTGTCCGCGTAGGCGGGGACAGCCGCGAGAAGGTTCACGTAGCGCGTTGCCTGCTGCCGGTGGGCGGGAGACGGCTGCCCGGTTTTGTATTCCACCACGGTGAGGGTGTGCCCGTTATCCACGAGCAGGTCTGTTCTGTGCAGCCCGCCCCGGGCGTCCATGATGGCGCATTCCGGAGTGCCGTGCCGCTGCCATGCGGGATAGTCCGGGAGTGAGGCAACCCACCGCAGCATGGTATCCAGATCCTGTTCCACGGCTGCCCTGTCCGGTATGGGCAGGGGGTGGGCGCGCATGCCGTACCGTATGGCGCGCGCCACGTCCAGCGCGAGGTTTTCGCCTTCTGCCGTGCCTGTGAGCCGCAGCCGTTCCAGACAGGCGTGGGCGAGGGTGCCGCGACGCCGTTCATCAAAGGTTATCTCTTCCAGCGGGTTACGGAAAATTTTAAGGCGCGGCAGCCACTGCATGGGCTTCCAGTCCGGGCTGCCTTCTTCATACTCTTCGGGCAGCGCAACCTGTCCGTCTGGTATGTGACCGGCTGGTATGTGACCGTCCGGTATATGATCGGTCAGCACGTGGCTGGCTGCATCTGATGGATGCGGTTCCTGCGGGAGGCCGGAAAGGGCGGGGGCAAAAGTTGCCTGCGGCGGCGTGCCCAGAGTGACCTCTTCTTCCCGTTCATCACGGGTATTGCCCATGCCGAAGGTATCCAGCAGCAGGCGCAGGGCGCAGAGCATGGGGGAGCGCGGCTCGTGAAAGGGGGTGGAGGTGATGAAGGCGTGCAGTTCTTCCACCGGGCGTGTCCATGCCACATACAGCAGGTTGAGCTGTTCCCGTGCCTCTGCGGCGAGCGCGAGGTAATATGCGTCTCCCAGTTCTTTGCAGCGGGGGACCAGCAGGGTGCGGCCCTGAACCGTTACCGTTTCCGGGGCGGTGCTCCGGGTGAGGATGTGATGATGGAAGGGCACGACTACCACGGGGAACTCCAGCCCCTTGGACTTGTGCATGGTCATGACCCTGACGGCGTTTACGTTTTCCGGCATGGGCACCTTTTCTTCTCCTCCGCTTTCCGTCCAGTATTCGAGGAAATCGGAAAGGGAGCGCAGACCGCGTTCGTCTGCGGCGAAGACCACCTCCAGAAAACGGCGCAGGAAAATGGCGTCCTGCGGGAAGCGTTCCAGCACCCGGAAGCGCCCGAAGGCCTCGCGCACGGTATCGTACGCGCTCATCAGGCCTGCCTGCGAGTAGAACGGGGCGAACCACGCCCGCCATTGCGCGGGGTAAGCCTCACGGAAGGCGGCGAAGAGGCTGCCCTTGCGGGGGGCTGCCAGCCAGTCGTCCAGCCGGTGGGGGGGCAGGCAGGGAGCGCCTGCCAGATACGGGTGCGGGACGGGGCCTGAGGGTTGATCAGAACGCTGGCCGGAAGATTGGCCGGAATATTGTTGGGGCGGGACGGCGGACAGCAGAGGGCCTCCGCTCAGGCATTCCCAGAAGGCGAGGTCATTGAGGGGGTAGTCCAGAAAATGCAGCAGGGCCACTATCTGCCGGATAACCGGGTGGGCCGCGAGGGCGAGGCTGTTTTCCGTGATGACCGGAATGTTCCGGCTGACCAGCCATTCGGTAACGAGGGCGGCTTCTGAATTCTTGCGCACCAGCACGGCGATGTCGCCGGGACGCCTGCGGAGGAGAAGGTCTTCACTGAACAGGCGTATCATGTGCTCCTGCATATGCTCATGCAGGGCTTCCGTTTTTTCGCCGGAAACATCGTACAGGCGGACGAGGCCGCCGCTTTGTGCTTTGTGCTCCGGGACGCTCTGGGCGCAGCGGTCGAAACTGTGCCGGATGGTGTCTGCGGTCAGCTGTACGACCCGGTCCGATGCGCCGGAGAGGACCTGCTCCGCAAAGGCGAGCGCGATATCCGGTTCGGCGAGGCGGCTGAACACGGTATTGTTGAACTGGACGATCTCTTTGCTGCTGCGCCAGTTGTTGGGCAGGTTGACGCGCTTGGGCTCCGGGGCCACGGCGCGGATTTCCGGGTCCTGAAGGACGGATTTGAACAGGGCGGAATCGCCGCCGCGCCAGCCGTAGATGGCCTGCTTCACATCGCCCACGTAGACGAGGGAGCCTGCCTTGGACAGGCATTCCTGCGCCAGAGGCCGGATGGCGTTCCACTGGGGAACGGAGGTATCCTGAAATTCGTCTATGAGCAGGTGGGTGAGGCGGGTGCCCATGCGGCAGAAGGCCTCTGAAGCACCTGCGCCGCCGGTAAGAATGCGTTCCG
>CAYRLL010000026.1:0-2269 GCA_964425115.1 uncultured Desulfovibrio sp.
AGTGCCCTTGCGCGGTGGCGGGAGGCGGGTTTGCCGTTACGACCGGCAAAAGGCTGGATACTGGCCATCCGGAGTGCCTTGGGTATAAGTTCTGCTGTGCTGGGTGAGCGGTTGGGTATGACAGACTCCGGCCTCCGCAAGCTGGAAGAGGCAGAAGCAGCGGATGCCATTACGCTGGGCACCTTGCGTAAGGTCGCAGCCTCGTTGGGGTGTGAGTTGCAATATGCGCTCGTTCCTTCGCAGTCCCTTGAAGAGCAGGTTAACGAACAGGCTCTCCGGGTTGCCCGCGCCCGCGTGGAGAGAATAAGCCAGAGCATGTTGCTGGAAGATCAGAGGGTGGATGCCTCCGTGGTCAGAACCCAGATAGAAGAACTTGCCGAGGACCTGCTCAAAAAACAGACCGGGGCGTTGTGGCGATGAAGCACAGGTATCCTCACGGAGCAACTCCCCTGAACGCAGATGAGGCTGCCGGACTTATCCCTGACCACATAACAACACAGGCTGCCCTGAACCAGTGGGAGCAGCAGAATATCCTTGAAGGGATGGCGTGGGCGGACAGGCAGACCAAGCGGGACCTGCTGGATGAGTCGTTCATACGTGACCTGCATGGCAAAATGTTCGGCAGAACATGGAAATGGGCGGGAACCTACCGCCGGAGTAATAAAAATATCGGCGTGGAATGGACTGCCATTGCGCGGGAGTTGCACGGGATGCTGGCAGATGTGGCAACCCAGTGCCAGCACGCCTCATTTCCGCAAGATGAACTGGCGGTGCGTTTTCATCACCGTCTGGTTCTTATCCATCCGTTTCCTAATGGAAACGGCAGGCACACCAGACTCATGGCGGACTTGCTTGTGCATCGTCTGGGCGGCCAGCCGTTCAGTTGGGGCCGATGTTCGCTGACTGAGCCGGGAGCGGTGCGAGAGGCCTATATTGCGGCATTACGCAGGGCGGACAGACATGATTACGCCCCGCTTATCGCCTTTGCCCGGAGCTGAACAGCCGCAGCCTACCCCCTGCCCAGCGTCATGCCGGAGAGCTTCTTGTACAGGCTTACGGCAGAGGTGTCGGTCATGCCGGAAACAAAGTCGGTAACTTCCAGCATGTGTTCGTACAAACTGTCCTGCGCCGCATGGCGGATGGCGGGGAAAAGTTTGACAACGGTTTTATCCCGCGCGGTCATGCGGCCGGTACAACGTCTGAACACGGCGCCGCCAAAGGCGGTGAGCAATCTGTCCATCACCTCGTAGCCGGCAGCCTCTATCTCCACCACCTGCGGGTCCTGATAGACCTTGGCGTAGTTCACCTCGCCCAACCGTGCGAAGGGAGCCGCCAGCGCCATGTGCCGGGTAAGTCCCTTATTCAGGTGTTCGCCGCGCAGCAGTGCGTCTTCATGCTCCATAAAGCAGTCCACGGCGCTTCGCACCACGCCGCCCATAGCAACCGCGCGGAGAAATTCCACCTGCTCGGTGGGTTGGCCCATGCCTGCCAGCGAGCGTTCCCACCAGTCGTTGTCCGTCGCGATGAGGGGGCAGAGCAGGTCGCGCACTTCGTCATACGTCACGCGCCCGCGCCGGAAGCCGTCCTCCACGTCGGCAATGGAGTAGCAGATATCGTCGGCCGCCTCCACGAGGTAGGCGAGCGGATGCCGCGCCCATGCGGCCAAACGGGTCGGCCCCATTTGTTCAATCCTCTCGAACTGGTCAATCTGGCCAATATGACCAATATGACCAATATGACCAATATAATCGGTAGGCTCACCCGGCCCGGCCGGTCCAGTTCTCTCGCCGTGTCGATCACGGTCGCTGCCCGTGCCATCTGGTCCCGCACAATGTGACCCGTCAGGCCGCAGGGCTATCAGTCCCAGTTCCGCCGCCGCCTGCGCGAAGATATCCTTTTCCGCGCGGAACAGGCCGAATTTTGTATACCGTCCTGCGGCGTTCTGCCCGCCGTCCATGACAGAGGCATCGCACGGGTACTTCATGAACGCGCCCAGCACCGCGCAGGTCAGGCGCATCCCGTATGCCCGGTCCGGAAACTGCAGCCGGTTCAGAATGCGGAACCCCTGCGCGTTGCCCTCAAAATAGAGAAGGTCGGCGCGGTATGCCTCCGGCAACTGCCCGATAATTTCCTGACCTGTGGGATGGGAGCGGAACCATTCGCGGATGGCGTCCTCGCCGCTGTGTCCGAAAGGGGGGTTGCCCATGTCGTGCGCCAGTGCGGCGGTGGCCACCACAGCGCCGAAGTCGTCCTCGGTCAGGCCGGATAG
>CAYRLL010000026.1:2369-3611 GCA_964425115.1 uncultured Desulfovibrio sp.
AGAGCCAGCAAGGGGGGCATTCCCGCCCGCACCGGCGGCAGAGCCAGCGGCAGGCCGTTGCGAAGCGCTGCCCGCAATGCCGCGTGCGCCGTCCTCTGTGCAGCCGCCTGTGCTGCTGTCCCCGCGCAGGCGGGCAAGAATGCGGCGTCCCGCCAGTGTGCCCAAGGTGCGGCCAATGTTGGAAGCCTCCAGACTGTGGGTCAGTCGGGTGCGCACGTAGTCTGTCTCCGCCAGCGGAAACACCTGTGTCTTATCCTGCAGGCGGCGGAAGGCGGAGGAAAAGACAATGCGGTCGTGGTCGGTGTTAAAATCCGTCCGGCCTTCCTTGGGGGTCTTTCTGCTCTGCCCCAGACGGGCGGTGGAAAGAAGTCGCTCCCATTCCATGCTGCTCATGTGGCTCCTTGTGCGGGAGTATGTCCGCGTTCCTTGCCTGAACGGCGAATTGTAACGTATCAGAAAACGTATCCGGTCAACCGGTCATCCGGGCGCGGCTGCGTGGTGCCGGGGGGCAGGCGTAATAGCCTGTAACCGTCCGGCACCACCTGAAACCGCGTGTTGTCGCCTGAAACCACCTGTTACCGCCTGTTACAGCGTGTTCCGGTGTGTTACGGCGCGTTTCGGTGTGTCCGTGTGTTCTCGTGTACCGTTCCGGAATCTTCAGGGTGTTGCATACTTCAGGAGTTACGCATGTTGCAACAATATTGGCGCGGGCTGCCCGCATGGTTCCGTACGGCACTGCTGCCGGGTACGGTGGGGTCGTTCCGCTGCATGCGGCTTGCCGCGCGGGCGCTGGGCGGAGAGCACGGCGACGGGCAGGGGGTGGACGCCACCCTGTTCATGGCGGGGCGCGACCTGCTGCTGGCAGCGTGGGAAGATGACCCGCTGAACGGGGATTTTGCCCACCAACTGCTCTCGCTGGACAGCCAGATGCCATGGCTGAGCATGTCTGCCAAGGCCACGCTGCTGCGGCTGGCTGCCTGCTTCAACAGGCCGGAGAATCAGCGATACTATCAGCGGCTGGCGCAGCAGGCCGATTACGGCAGAATACGGAGCTATCTGGACGGCGAGCGGGTAAAAGACCCCGCCAATGCCTACTGGTTGCAGCAGGTTATGGCGGCGGGGGAGTTGTCGGGTGATCTTCCGTGGGTGCTGGAGCATGTGCGTGACCACTGGCCGGAATCGCTGGCCGAATGTGCGCAACTGCGCATGGGGGTGCTCACCCACGTGCTCACCGCCATGGGA
>CAYRLL010000026.1:3711-18754 GCA_964425115.1 uncultured Desulfovibrio sp.
CGAATGTGCGCAACTGCGCATGGGGGTGCTCACCCACGTGCTCACCGCCATGGGAAGGTATGATGAGGCGCTGCACCTGTTCGCCCGCGCGGCGCAGGAAGGCGTTACCGCCGTGGGGCAGTGCGCCGCAGCCGCTGTGCGCGCGGAGACGGAGGCGCACCATGCCGCCGGGGCTGCGGCCCGTTGTCTGGCGGGCATGGAAGCCGCAGACTCCCTGCTGTCCATGGTGCCCGGCGGCCCGTTGCTGCTGGCGGACAGGCTGGCCCATTGCCTGTGGCAGGCGGGGGAACGCGGGCAGGCCCATGCCCTGTGGCGTCGCATTCTGATGCTGCGCCCGTGGAGCGTGAACACGATCATGCGCCTGTACGATTCCGTGCAGGCAAACGACAGCCCGCAGGATGGCGCGCAACTGGGCCGGGTGGCGGCGTTGCTGTATTCGTGGAACAAGGCGGACGACCTGAACTCCGCCTTGGAATGCCTTGCGCCTTCCGCCTCCGGGCTATGGCGCATCGTGGCGCTGAACAACGGCAGCACCGACAGCACGGCAGACGTGATAACCGCGTGGGCGGACCGGCTGGGCGGGCGTATTCAGGCCATTCACCTGCCGGTGAACGTGGGCGCGCCCGCTGCACGCAACTGGCTTAAAAACCTGCCGGAAATGGCGCAGGCTGATTTTATCGCCTATCTGGATGACGATGCCATGCTGCCGCCGGACTGGCTGGGGCACATGGCGCGCGCGGTGCATGTCTGCCCGCAGGCTTCCGTATGGGGCGGCAAGATTCTGGACCAGCATGCCCCGCACGTGGTGCAGTCCGCCGATCTGCATCTGACCATGAAAAGCGGCACGGAAGAAGAGGTGGAAGCGGCGTTCAGCCTTGCCCACGCCCTTGCCGTGCCCTTCAATGTAACAGACATCCACGCGCAGGTGTCGGATACCGGACGCTTCGACTATATACGCCCCTGTGTGTCCGTGACCGGGTGCTGCCACCTCTTCCGTGCGGCAGACCTTGCGGCGGGCGGAGATTTTTCGCTGTTTTACTCGCCTTCGCAGTACGACGATCTGGAGCACGACCTGCGCATGGCGGCGCAGGGCAGGCACTGCGCCTACACGGGGTTCCTTGCGGTGCGCCACCTCAAGCGCACGGGCAAGGCGGTGGGCATGTCCCCCGCGCAATACGGCAACGGCGCGGGCAATAAGTTCAAGCTGCACGCCGCCTATGGGCGCGACCGCATAGAGGCCATCATGCGGGCGGAGTCTGCGCTGCTGGAACAGGATTTGCTAGCCAAGGCCAGTGTGCTGGATTCCCTGCCGCCGGCGTAACGCCACGGCGTACCGTTGCGGAGCAGGGCAGGCACCCCGTGCGGCGCGGGCTGCGGCGGGACAAGAACTTTTTCCACACCGGAGGCGGCGCGGCATGCATGTCAAATATCTGATCATCGGGGCCGGACCCACAGGGCTGGGCGCAGGGCACAGGCTGCGGGAACTGGGCGAAACCAGCGTGCTGCTGCTGGAAAAAAATGCCTACACGGGCGGGCTTGCCGCCAGCTTCAAGGATTCCGCAGGGTTCACGTGGGATCTGGGCGGGCACGTGGTCTTTTCGCACTATGCGTATTTCGACAAGCTCATAGAGGACCTGCTGGGCGATGCCTATCTGGAGCACCAGCGCATCGCCATGGTGCGCATGCTGGAACGCTGGGTGCCCTATCCCTTCCAGAACAACCTGCGCCATCTTCCGCGCGAGGTGCAGTGGGAGATAGTGGAAGCCATGCTCCCCGGCAGACGACCGGAGAAGCAGCCCGCCAACTTCCGCGAATGGATGGACGTGGTGTTCGGGGCGGGCATCGCCAAATATTTCATGGTGCCGTATAATTTCAAGGTTTGGGCCACCCCGGCGGAGATGATGGCCTACCACTGGATAGGCGAGCGCGTCTCCGTGGTGAACCTTGAGATGGTGCTCAAAAACCTTCTTCTGGAACTGGATAACAAGAGCTGGGGCCCCAACAATGTCTTCCGTTTTCCGCTGTTCGGCGGCACGGGAGAGATTTTCACCCGTCTGGGTGACCGTCTGGGCGACAGGGTGCGCCGCAAAACAGAGGTGGTTTCCGTAGACGCCCAAGCCAAGGTGGCGGAAACATCGCAGGGTGAGCGCATCACCTATGAGTATCTTCTCAATACCGGCCCGCTGGACCAGTTCGTGCTGCAAAGCCTGAATACCCCCAACGGGGAACTGCGCGAGGCGGCGGGCAGGCTGGCGCACAACTCCGTGTTCGTGGCGGGCGTGGGTGTGGACGGCATGCGCGACGACCCCACCTGCTGGATGTATTTCCCGGAAGATAACGCGCCGTTCTACCGCGTGACCAACTTCCACAACTATTCGCCCAATAACGCCGCCAAACCGGGTGCCTCGCGCGCGCTGATGTGCGAGATATCCTACTCCCGCCACAAAAAGGAAGACCTGTCGCAGCTCATGGAATCCACCGTGCAGGGACTGGTGAACACCGCGCTGATGGACGAAAAGGACCGGGACAACATCCTCTCGCGCTGGTCCTGCGAACTGGAGTACGGGTACCCCGTGCCCACGCTGGAGCGCGACCCCGCCCTGCGCGTGCTGCAACCGTGGCTGGAGAGCCGCGATATCTACTCGCGCGGACGCTTCGGCGGCTGGCAGTACGAGGCCGCAAACATGGACCATTCCGTCATGCAGGGTGTGGAATGGGCAGAACGCATGGTGCTGGGCAGTCAGGAAACCACGTATGTGGTAAAGTAGGCCTGTCGCGGCGTAATAGCCGCCTTGGCTTCACCTTGCCTTGGCCTCACCTTGCCCGGACAGGGAGCACCTCGCCCAGAAATATTCCCTGCTCCGTAACCACCGCGCGGTGGGGATATACCTCCACCCCCGCGTCCAGCGCCTGCCAGAACAGGTCGGCATAGGCGGGGTCAATGAAGTCCGCCGGGCCGAAGCAGGTGCCGTCCGCCCGTTGCACAAGATAGAAAAACGCGGCGCGGAACCCCTGTTCCACAAGCCCCATCATCTCCCGTATGTGCTTCTGCCCGCGTTCCGTGGCCGCGTCGGGAAAACAGGCCACATCGTCTTCCACCATGGTAACATTCTTGCACTCCACCCAGAGGGGCGGCAGCGTTGTTTCTCCACTCCCGCTCCCCTGTGCCGGGCCTTGCGGGGCCGCAGTAAGGCAGGCGTCCAGACGGCTTTCTCCGAATCTGGCCTCGCGCCGCAGGTGCGTATAGCCCGCCGCCCACGGGAGCAATCCCGCATGAAAGGCGGCTTCCAGCAGCCTGTTGGGCGTGGCGGTGTTCACTCCCACCCAGAAATCGCCCGACCAGTCGCGCATGCGCACGGCTTCCTGCGTCCATCTGAGTTTGCGGTCCGGGTTGGCGGCGGGCGAGGCAAGCACGGGCGCGCCGGGGCGCAGCAATCCCATCATGGAACCGGAATTATTGGAATGCACCCATTCCGACCGGCCATTGTGCACTATCTCCACGCTGAACCGCTTGACGCGCCGGACAAACGCCCCGGTGATGCAGCCCTGCGGAAAGGGAATAAGCGGTTTTGCGGTCATGCTAAATCCTTTGTAATCGGGGGATTGGAACGCCGTTCAGTGTGGCGTATCTTCACCCGCACTTTCAACTGTTTACAGATGTTGACCAAATTGATACTTCGCGGAAAGCCCATGACCGACAATCCGTACAAAGAGGAATGCGCATGAACATTTCGGACCGTTTGAAGCAGCTCAAGCCTTCGGCCACGCTGGCCGTAAACGCCAAGGCGCTGGAACTGAAGGCACAGGGGAAAGAGATTGTCAGTCTTGCCGTGGGCGAGCCGGACTTCCCCACACCCGAGCATGTGCGCGAGGCGTGCAAGAAGGCCATAGACGACGGATTTACCCGCTATGCCGCCGTTCCGGGCCTGCCGGACCTGCGCGAAGCGGTTGCCGCGTATTTCAACACCTTCTACAACGCCTATGCCGCCATGGAGAATACCATGGTCACCAACGGCGGCAAGCAGGCCCTATACAATCTTTTTCAGGCATTGCTCAACCCCGGAGACGAGGTGCTCATTCCCGGCCCCTACTGGGTCAGCTATCCGCCCATGGTGCAGCTTGCCGAGGGCGTGCCCGTGGTGGTGCCCGCCACGGCGGATGCCGCCTTCAAGGTCACGGTGGAGCAGCTGGAGGCGCACCGCACGGAAAAAACCCGCGTGCTGCTGCTGAACTCGCCCTCCAATCCCACGGGAGCCGCCTATAACAAGGAGCAGATGGACGCCATTGCCGGATGGGCCATAGAGAAGGGACTGTTCATCATCTCCGACGAAATTTATGACCAGCTGGTGTATGCCCCTGCGGAGCACGTTTCCCTGTGTTCGTGGTGGACCCGGTATCCCGAACAGGTCTGCGTGGTGAATGGGCTTGCCAAAAGCTTTGCCATGACCGGCTGGCGCATCGGCTACGTGCTCGCCCATGCCGACCTCATCAAGGCCATGACCAAGATTCAGGGACAGTCCACGTCCAACGTGTGCACCTTTGCGCAGAAAGGGGCCGTGGCCGCTCTTTCGGGCGGGTTTGCCGTGGTGGACGAGATGCGCGCCGCCTTCCGCGCGCGCCGCGACCTTGCCCTGAAGATTGTGGGCAGTTGGCCGGAGGTGGTGTGCCCGGTGCCGGAGGGGGCGTTTTACATCTTCCCGGATGTGCACCGCCACTACACCAAGGCCATTCCCGATTCCGCCACCCTGTGCACCGCCCTGCTGGAAGAAGCGGGCGTAGCCCTTGTGCCGGGGGCGGCTTTTGGCGATGACAACTGTATCCGTATTTCCTACGCCGTGGACGAGGCAACCCTCACCACGGCGCTGGACAAGATTGCGAAGGTGCTTTTCAAATAGGTGCAGTCGGAAGGGAAATGCGGTAGGGTGCCCGTATGTCCGTCCCCCTGCGCGGTCCCCCGCCCGGTGATGCCGGGGCGGGGGCGCGGGGAGCATGGCCGGTGACCGTAAACGCAAGGAGATAAGCCCATGAAGACCGCAGGCTCGATAATTCCCAATACGCTAGACTGGACCGGCGCGTGGAACGGACGCGTCTCTTCCGGCGATTCCATGCCCTACGAGGTGCGCCGCGGCGATATGGCCACGCGGCTCATATCCGAAATAACGGCGGGGCGGCTGCCGTTCATCAACATGCCCTTCCGGGAGGAACTGGAAACCTCGCTGGAAGCGTACACCCCGTGGCTGCAGTCGTTCCGGCACATGCTGCTGCTGGGCATAGGCGGTTCCGCGCTGGGCGCACGCGCCCTGCAAAAGGCCTTTTACCCGCAGCAGGACAGGCCGGAACACGCCGGGCGCAGCCTCTGGATAGCCGATAACGTGGACGCGGACACGCTGGATGCGTGGTTCGATCTGCTGCCTCCGGAAAAGACGCTTGTGGTGGTCATTTCCAAGTCCGGCGGCACCATAGAAACGCTCTCGCAGTACTTTCTGGCCCGCCAGTGGCTGCGCGAATCGCTGGGCGATGCGTGGAAAAAGCACGTCATGGTCATTACAGACGCCGCCAAGGGCTACCTGCGGCAGGAAGCCGACGTGCTCGGGCTTGCGTCCCTGCCCGTGCCGGACCATCTGGGCGGCAGATATTCCGTGCTTTCCGCCGTGGGAATGGTTCCCGCCGCCTTTCTGGATATGGACTGGAAGGCGCTTCTGCGCGGCGCGCTTGACGTGGGCGCTCCCCTGTACGCCCCGGGCGCGGGCGTAAAGACGCTGGAAACGCACCCGGCATGGAAGCTGGCGGTGTGGAACCGCACGCTCATGGACCACGGCTACACCCAGCTCATTTTCTTTTCCTACATTCCGTTGTGGGCGCAGTTCGGCTTCTGGTTCACGCAGCTCTGGGCAGAGAGTCTGGGCAAGGAAGGCAAAGGCTCCATGCCGCTGCCCGCCGTGGGCGTGACCGACCAGCATTCCACGCAGCAGATGTTTCTGGATGGCCCGCGCGACAAGGCGTGCCTGCTGCTCAGTTCTCCCGGCCTGTCCAGGGGGCGTCAGTTCGGGCCGGACCTGCCGGAAGAATGGGCCTATCTGCGCGGGGCGCACTTCGGCGACCTGCTGCAGGCAGAGGGGCTGGGAACCCAGATGGCGCTGTACAAGGCCGGTACTCCGCTTGTGGAAATGTGCATGGGCAGCACCGGCGAAGAGGCTGCGGGCAGGCTGATGGCGCTTCTGGGCATCGCCACCGTTCTTACCGGCTGGCTGCTGGATATAAACCCCCTCGACCAGCCCGCCGTGGAGCTTGGCAAGCGGCTTGCCAACGCCCGCCTCGGTGCTTCGGGCTACGATGAGGAATCGGCCGATCTGGAAGCCTTCCTCGCACGCGCACCGGAACAGCAGGAGTTCTAGCTTGCCCCACAAACAGTCAACGGATCAGGCGCCTCTCGGGTTCGCCAAGTTTCTCTCGTGGACATCCCTGATCCTCATCCTGATTTCCAGTCTCGGGTTATCGGTCATCATCAGCAATTCGGCGCGCACCTCGCTGCTGCAAAAGCAGAAGGAGTTCGCCACGTTGCTGGCGGAGAATCTTAACCACCAGATCTACCGCAGGTTTTTCCAGCCTCACCGGCTGGGCCTCGGGCCCATCAACCTGCATAATCAGGATCAATACGAGCGGCTGGATCAGGTGGTGCAGAGCGTGGTGCACGGGTTGCAGGTAGACAGCATGCGCCTGTACGATACGTCCAAGGCCGTGGTCTACGCGCTGGATAAAGAAGACCTCGGCAGCACGGCCCATGCCGGGCTGGCTGTCTCCCGCGCGCTGAACGAAAAGGTGCACAGCTTTGAAATAGAATCCTCGCTCACGCCGCTGGCGGCCATGTTCGACTTTGACATGCCGCCGCGTTCCTTCATTCTGCGCACCACCTTCCCCCTGCGCGACAGGCACCGGGCCATTCTCGTGCGCGAAGACGACGGCGGCGTGATGCTGGGGCTGCAGGAAATCACCGACGAACGCGAGCAGCCGGTCATAGCCGTGCTGGAGGTAACGCAGGACATAACGGCCGACTACGCGGAGGTGGTGAGCCTGCAATGGCTCATCGTGGGCACATCCATGGTTTCTTCGCTGCTGCTGTTCGTTCTGCTGGTCACCTTCATCCGCCGCTCTGAAAGGGCTCTTTCCGAGCGCATGCAGGAAAAGGAGCGGCTGGAGCGCGAACTGCATCAGAGTGAAAAGCTGGCCAGCATGGGCAGGGTGGTTTCTTCCATCGCCCACGAAATACGCAACCCGCTGGGCATTATCTCTTCCAGCGCGGAACTGCTGCTCAAACGCCCCAATACAGATACGTTAACGCAAAAGATTCTGTCGGCCATCCATGACGAGGCCAAACGGCTTTCCAAGACCGTGCAGGAATTTCTGGATTACGCGCGGCCCAAGGTGCCCAGCAAGAATCTGGTGGATGTGGCGCTGGTGCTGGATCAGGCCCTCGGCTTTCTGGAGGGCGAGCTTTCCCGGCACGAGGTGGAGGTGGAGCGCGGGTACGTGCAGGGGCTGTTTGTCCTTGGCGACAAAGACTTGCTCTACCGGGCCTTTTACAACATCATAACCAACGCGCTGCAGGCCATATCCGGCAAGGGGCGCATCCGCATCGTGGGCGGGGTGCATGGCGCAGACGTACTGGTCTCCTTCACGGACTCCGGGTGCGGCTTCGACATGGCCAATCTGGACAAGATGCTGGACCCGTTCTTCACCACCAAGGATGACGGCACCGGGCTGGGGCTGGCCATAGTGAACAGCATTGTCACCAGCCACGGCGGCGATATGTTTCTCTCCAACGCGGAAGAGGGCGGCGCCATAGTGCGCGTCCGCCTGCCCGCCGAAAAGAGTGCAAGGAAAGACTGAACCCATGAGTGACCATTCCCATCTGCTCGTCCTGGATGACGAGAAGAACTACCTGCTGGTGCTGGAGGCCCTGCTCAGCGATGCGGGCTACAAGGTGACCGCACTGAGCGATCCTGAGACCGGGCTTGCGTTTCTGGAAGAATCGGAAGTGGACGTGGTGATCACGGACATGAAGATGCCCAAGCTGACCGGGGCGGATGTGCTGGCCCACGTGAAAAAAAATTATCCCCAGACGCCGGTGCTCATCATGACCGCCTTCGGCACCATAGAAAGTGCCGTGGAGGTCATGCGCACGGGGGCGTTTGACTATATTACCAAACCCTTCTCCAACGATGAACTGCTGCTTGCCGTGCAGAACGCATCGGAACTGGCCAAGGCGCATCGCCGCTACAGGCTGCTGCACGCCAATCTGGAAGAACGCTACGGGCTCAAGCAGATTATCGGCAGAAGCAGGGCCATAAAAGACGTGCTGGCCATGGTGGACCGTGCCGCCCCCAGCAAGTCCACGGTGCTCATCACGGGAGAATCGGGCACGGGCAAGGAACTGGTGGCGCGGGCCATACATTTCTCCTCGCCCCGCAAGGACGGCCCGTTCATCAGCGTAAACTGCATGGCGCTCAACCCCGGCGTGCTGGAAAGCGAACTCTTCGGGCACGAGAAAGGCTCGTTTACCGGGGCCGTGGCCATGAAGCGTGGACGCTTCGAGCTTGCCCACGGCGGAACCCTGTTTCTGGACGAGATAGGCGAGCTTTCGCAGGATATTCAGGTCAAACTGCTGCGTGTCCTGCAGGAGCGCAAGATAGAGCGCGTGGGCGGCGGCGAGGAGGTGGAGGTGGATATCCGCGTCGTCACCGCCACCAACAAGGACCTGATGGAAGAGGTGCAGAAGGGCAATTTCCGCGAGGACCTGTATTACCGCCTGAATGTGGTCCACATGCAGTTGCCGCCCCTGCGGGAACGCCGGGAAGATATTCCCCTGCTGGCCACGCATTTCGCGGATAAGGTGGTGCGTGAGCAGGGTGTGGAACGCAGGGCGTTCAGCACGGAAGCCATGGACTACATGACGGGCTACGAGTGGCCCGGCAATATCCGGCAGCTGGAAAACGTGGTGGAGCGGTGCATGGTGCTTGCCTCGCACGATATGATCACCGTGGAAGACCTGCCGCAGGAGATCCGTGACGAGGAAACCCAGCTCAAGAGCGCGGTGGACCTGCTGCCCGTTAAGCTGGATCTGGGCGAGACGCTGGAAAAGATAGAGGCCGCGCTTATCCGGCGCGCGCTGGTCCGCTCGGAGTTCGTGCAGGTTAAGGCGGCGGAGATGCTGAACATCTCCAAGAGCCTGCTCCAGTACAAGCTGAAGAAATACCAGATAACCGGGCACTAACCGCGTACAGCAAACACTGTCAGCAACCCAAAGCCGGGACTATTCCGGCTCGGCATGATGAAAAGAGTTTTTTTGGTTTTTTTCGCCTCCGGCGGGCAGGGACCAAGCGGTCCCTGCCCGCCGCATAAGCGAGGTAAATTCGTTTTTTGACTTCAGGCTCGGCTTTACATAAATCCGTTTTTTCGAAAAGACACGGTCTGTCAGATATCTGAGCCGGGACTATCCCGGCTTTTTCATTTTATGCGGGTAAGGCCGGTCTGCGCTGCGGCGGTGTTTGCCAGAGCAGTAAAGGGCGCGGCGCACTCGCAGGCATCGGATTCCTTGAGCATGATCACAAGGTCCTGAATGGTGGTGCGGGCGGCAAGAAAGGCCCGCACGATCACGGGATCAAACTGGGTACCGGCGCAGGCGCGCACCTCTTCCACCGCCTGATCAAACGCCATGCAGGGGCGGTAGGGCCGGTTCTGCAGCATGGCAGAGAGCGAATCCGCCACGGCGATGATGCGCGCCCCCAGCGGGATGGAATCGCCCGCAAGCCCGTGCGGGTAGCCCGTACCGTCATACCGTTCGTGGTGGTGCAGGATCATGGCGCGTATGCCCGTCATGTCTGAAAGCGCCTGTACGGGCCGCACAATGTTGGCCCCGATGACCGGATGCTGGCGCACCAGCAGCCATTCTTCTTCCGTCAGGCTGCCCTGCTTCTGCAGCACGCAGTCCGGCACGCCTATCTTGCCTATATCGTGCAGGTGACCCGCTATGTGCAGAATGTCCGCATCATGGCAGCGCAGCCCCAGCTTCTGCCCTATGGCCTGCGCGATCACGGCCACCTCTTCCGAATGGCAGCTGGTGTGCGGGTCCTTGGCGTCTATGGCATTGCCGAGGGATTCCGCGAACTGGTGAAGCGAGCGGCTCACGGCGTCATGTCCGGAAAGAACCCGGCTCCCGGCGCAGGCTGCCTGCGGGGCGGAGCAGCGGGAAGGCTCCGGGAAAACGTGCTGGGCAGAAAGTGCGTTGGCCCTGACGAGTTTCATGTGTGCCTCATTGCTGTTTAACGGGCGGAAAATGTATGGCGTAATCGAAAATGAATTTCGTTTTCATGAGTAGGAGGTTTGGAAAGGTCTGTCAACGGAAAGATGCACCCAAGGGGAGAAATGGGCTCACTATTTCAGCAAGATACACCCATCTGCACAGCACGGGCGGCTATGGGCCCTGCTGTGTGTCGCAGCAGAAGAGCGGCTGCGGGTGTTTGCGGAATAGCGTTATTGTGCGGCGCGCTCCAGCAGTTTGCCTATTTTGGCTTGCAGCATTTCCGGCGTGAAGGGCTTGGGGAGAAAGGCGGTAACGCCGCTCTTGCGGGCCAGTGAGGCCTGTGACCGGCCGGATTCCGTGGTGGCCATGAGCACCGGCGTGCGGGCGTAGCCGGGCATGGCGCGCAATTTTTCCGTGAACTGGATGCCGTCCATGACAGGCATGTTCATGTCCACCACCACTGCGGCAAATGCAGGGGCCGGACCGGTGGCCGCTTCCACAATGTCCAGCGCGTGCTGACCGTGTTCCGCGAGCACAACGTCAAATCCCATGGCCGCGCCGTGAGTGCGGTAGAAATTGCGCATGGCGTTGGAATCGTCTATGGCCAGCAGCCTCGGCCGGGCGGAAGATTCCGTTGCAGGCAGGGCGGCGAGCAGGGTCCGGGCGTCTTTTTCCGCCTGCGGCTGCGGACACTGGCGCAGGATTTCCGCAAACGTCCGCAGGGCTTCCGGGTCGTTGGTCTTGAGGATAAGCCCCACAAGAATGCGCCCGACCACAGGGTCGGCATACAGGTGCGGAAAAAGTCCGGTGGCGCGCACGGCTATGGCGGCAGAAAGAATCCGCTGGGCCTGCGCATCCTGCGCGGAAAACCGGTCGGTGACTATTTCATTGAAGCGCTTGCCCACGGCGGGCGAAGCCTGCGTCTCCAGTGCCTGCACAATGGCCATAAGGGTGCTGGGTTCCTGTTCTCTGGGCAGTGCCTCAGTCAGGGCAACAAGGCTTTTCATGCCGGGCGTGTGTCCCAGTGCCTCGTAAATGGCAAACCCCACGTTGGCGTCCACGGCGGCACCCTTTTCCAGCGCATGCACCAGCGGCGCGGCGGCAGCCTTGTGCGCAATGTCGCGCAGGGCATTGGCGGCCATTATGCGGGTGTCCGTGTCCGGGTCCAGCAGGGCCGGTCCCACATGGGCAATGGCGTCTTCGCCGCAGCGGACCAGCGTTTCCAGCACAATGCGGCGGGCCGTGGGGTTGCGGTGGTGAATAAACCGGGCCAGCACGGCAATGGCGGCGGGGGTTCCCGCACTGCCTATTTCGCCTATGGCCTCTATGGCCTTCCACGTGGTTATGTCGCAGGTTTCGTAGCGGTCGTCCGTGTTTGCCGCGGAGATAACGGCGGCAAGGGCGGGCAGGCACGAGGCATCACCCAGTGTGCCCAGGTGCTGTATGCACAGGGCGGCGGTTACAGGGTCCGGGTTGTCCATATGCGCGCGGAAGGCGGGCAGCGACTGCGGGCTGCCTATGCGGCCGAGTATGCCCAGAACGGCCCGCAGGCCGTCCGTATCGCGGGAACCGGCAATAACGGTGGCCGTGCGGATAAGATGGGGAACAGCGGCTTCCAGACGCATTTCCGCCGCCATATCGCGGCACAGCTCTGCCATGCCCGGCTGGTCTGCTGTCAGTCCCTGCAGCACGGCGGCGGGATTGCTCCGCAAAATGGCCCGCAGGGCATTGCGCACCATGGAATCGGCTGCGGCATCGCCTGTGGGGGCTAGGAACAGGGGCATTATTTCGGCAAGGGCATCGGCGGCGGAAAGGGTTTGCAGTGCCTGCAGTGCCGTTGCCTGTTCAAGAAAATCCATGGACCGGAAGGAATCTGCCAACGCCATCTATGACCTCCCTGCGGTGAGCGCCGGTCGGGACGCGGGGTCGGTGGTGGTGGGGGGGCTATTCGAAACAGAATTCGACGGTGAAGTCTCCGTTGGGCGTGGAGAAGGGAATGGCCATAATGGGGCTTTTGGTAATGTGGGTTATGGAATGGTTGTCTCCCATGATGACCGAGGGGGTGGACCCCTGAAATACCATGCCCATTTCCGCAAGACCCGCGCGGGCCTGCCCGGAGATCATGTTGGTCACCTCGCCCACGGCGTCCTTGGTGTCCTGCAGCACGTCCTGAATGTCATCGCCCAACATCCCCTTCACAAGGGATATGGCGCACTTTTTGGTGAACGTGACGGAAATGCTGCCGTTCTTGTACCCCGTAATGCCGATGACGGCGGAAACATCGCCCTGCGCCACGTTGTTTTTCTTCACATACGGCTTGCCGGGGATGGGGGTTATGCCGGCCATGGTGGACAGCACGTTGACGGTGGCGGCTATGAAGGGCTTGGCAACCTCAATGCCGGTACTCATATTTGCGGGCTCCTTGCGTTCCAGTCGTACAGGGTATTCCGTTGTGCCGCCCGACCGGGAAAAGCGTGCGGTGCGGGCGTTCGGATGCTGCAAGCATTTTTACTGTACAAGGAGGAACCCGTAAAGGGAATTATTACTTGAAAAATCCGGCAGGCTGCCTTCACAGAGCGGGCAGAGGGGGGATAAATTCCGGACGGCGCAACGCACTGCCTGCGTCCGCCTGCCGTGCCTGCGCATACAAGGGGCGTTACGCATCGGCTGTCACGCGCAGCCGTGTTGCATGGCTGCTGTCAGGCTGCAGCCTGCGGGCACACGGGGAGCAGGTCTTCGCATCCGGTGGCCTGCAGATTGCGCAGAACGGACTGGTACAGGCTGTTTTCGCACCCTATCTTGCGCTCTATGGCGTCAAGGGCACAGGCAAAGAGCTCAGCCGCCTCGCGCTGTTTGCCCTGTGCTGCGAGCACAAGGCCCAGATTGTTCCGTATCTTGGCCGTATATGCCTCTGCTCCCAGCACGGTTGCCTTGCGCAGGGCCTGATGCAGCATGAACTCGGCGTTGCCGTAGTTGCCCTGCGTAAGGGCGTTCATGCCGTGCTTGTTCAGGGCTCCGATTTCCTTTGCGGCACACATGGTGTCCTCCTTGGGCTGCTGCCCGGTTGCCGTTGACAGGGCTTGAATGCTTTAGTTGGTGGCAAGGTTCTGGCGCAGGGAAGAAACGCCGCAGTTGTGCACAAGCCTTACAGGAATATTGCGGGACTTGGCATAGTGCATCACTTCCTTGCGGGCGGCGTGCGATACCTTGTTGGTGAACACGATGACCAGCTCGGTCTGCCCCATTTTTTCGGAGATGCAGTTCTCCTTGCCCGTGAAGACCTTAAGGTCCACGCCGTTGGCTTTGGCGGCGTTAATGTATTCCCTCTTCAGCCTGTCCATTCCTCCGACCAGCGTTGCGCACATGTCATGCTCCTGTTCCTTGTGGTTGTGGCGAATTATCCGCCTGATTCGTTGCCTGATCTGTTGCCTGGTCCGTTCAGACCCGTCCAGACCCGTTGCCATACTCTCAACCTGAATCCTGTATCGGTCCCTGTACCGGGCCTTGCGTCTGCTGTGACCATGGCCGCCTGTTCTGGCGGTTCCGGCTGTTCCGTCTGGCCCGGCAGGCCCACTTTCCGTCACCGTGCGTCCAGCATTACATGAAAATGAAAATCATTGTCAACTATATTTTCAAACTTTCTTCCCGCCCGGACTCCTGCTAGGAAGTATCCTCCTGCTGTGATGTTGCCTGCGGCCCTTTCTGGCGGGAGATGTGTATCCGCATCCCGTGCGTGCCTTCGCCGGTTTCCGGTGTGCTTTTCCGGCGGCGAGGCGCGGGCCGCGCCATAAGAGGAATATCATCGGTGCGCCGGCCCCGCGCCGGAGCGGGATACGGTAAAAGGATATGAAGAAGCGAAGAAAAAGGAAGCGCCCATGAACTGCCGAAGAATACGCCGCCTGCTGCCTGCCTGCCTTGCCGCATGGCTGCTTGCCGTACTGCTTCCGGTAGCGGCGCGGGCGCACCCTCATGTGTTTGTGGACAACACCATGGATGTTGTCTTTGACGGGCAGGGGCTCAGCGGCATTCGCGTAACGTGGAAGTTTGACCCCATGGCCAGCATGCAGTACCTCGCAGACCTGGACCCGGACGGCGACGGCGTGCTGACCCGCAAAGAGTGGGAGGCGCAGCGGGAGGATATAGCGGGCTTTCTGGCCGAGGAGCGGTTCTTCCTGTACGTCATGGTGAACGGGAACACGGTGCCGGTCACTGCCGTGCGTGATTTTACGGCGACCTACACGGACGGGGTGCTGACGTATTCCTTCTTTGCGCCGCTTGCAGTGCCGCGCGGGTCGCGGGTGCTCGTGGCCGTGTACGATCCGAGTTACTATACGGATTTTCAGACCTATGAGAGCGGAATCCGCCTGACGGGTGAGCCGGGAAGCGCGGAGTTTGCGTTTGATGACGCTCCGGAACTGGCCTTTTACGGCGGGCAGGTCATACCCATGGCAGCCCGCATTGTGTTTTAGCAGGCAGTCCCGCGGGAGGGGCAGCGGGCCTGAATACGTGCTGCCCGCGAGACGGTACTTTTCCGAACAGCCTGTACGTGACGTTTCAGAAGAATCAGCGAGCCATGCAGCGTATTCATATCCAGTGCGTTTTTCTGTTTTGTGTTCTTGCCCTGTCCGTGTGGCCGGGGGCGTTTTCCGCGCCCTGCCACGGGGAGCTGAGGCTGGTTTCCGAAGCTGTCGCCAACCCCTTTACCGGAGGGGGCAGGCGGGCTGCACCGCCTGCTGAACAGGT
>CAYRLL010000026.1:18854-21550 GCA_964425115.1 uncultured Desulfovibrio sp.
CTGAACAGGATGCCGGGCAGCCTGCCGCACGGGAGGGCGTCCGCGAGCCTTCGGACGGAACGGCGGAATCTGTCGTCCCTGCCGGTTCAGGGGAATCGCGGGCAGGGCTTACCGCCACGCTGTATACGCGGTTCATGCGCACCATAACAGCCGTGCAGAAGGACCTGCGCGTCACCCTCACCTCTCTGGGGCGCGATATCGCCCAAGACCCCGGTGGCCGCTCGTTCTGGATGTTCATCGGGCTTTCCTTCCTCTACGGGGTAATTCACGCCCTCGGGCCGGGGCACGGCAAGACCGTGGTGTTTGCCTACTTTCTGGGCAGGCGCGGGAGCGTGCTGCGCGGCATGATTATGGGCCATGTTATGACCTTTGTGCATGTGCTTTCCGCCGTGGTGCTGGTGTTTGCCCTGCAATGGGGCTTCGGCGCATGGGGGGCGGGTGCCGGGTCCCACGCCTTTGACGAGGCGGGCTGCGTATTGCAGCGGGTGAGCTACAGCCTTGTGCTGGCCATTGGCGTGTTCATGGCCTGCCATGCGCTGTATGAACTGGCCAGCGGCAGGCTTGCCGCCAGAGTATGCTGCACCGCCGTACCCTCCGTACCCGCCGTGCCCGCCGCATCGGGGTCGTCCGGTTTGTCCGCATCGCCCGATTCGCCCGTTTCGTCCGTTTCGCCCGGTTTGACTGGCAGGGCCGGTGCGCCGGATTCGCAAAAAAAATCGTACGGCAGCCTGCTCTCCGTTTCGGTGCTCGCGGGGCTGGTGCCCTGCCCCGGCGCGGCGCTTGTTCTGGCCTTTTCGCTCAGCCTGAATATCCCTGCTACCGGAATAGCCGCCATGTTCGCGCTGGCACTGGGCATGGGGCTTACCACATCGCTGTTCGGCGTGCTCAGCATGGCCTCGCGCAGCACGCTGGTCTACGTGGCGGGGCGCGGGCCGCGAAAACTCACGGTGCTCTACGGCCTGCTCTCCGTAACCGGCGCGGTGTGCATTGCGCTGGTGGGCGCATTCATGCTGGCGTCCCTTGCCTGCTGACAGGCGTCAGCGGTAAAGGGGTTGCGGGAAAAAATAAAGGCCGTTCCGCCTGTGGGGGGAACGGCCTGTTTTCCGGCACAGGGCGCTAGGCGTCCTGCCATGCTATACACTGCACGGGGCAGGTATCTATGGCATCGGTCACGCAGGCGGCCTTGGAGTGGGGGTCTATCACTTCCGCATATTCATCGCCGCTGGACATCTTGAACGCTTCGGGGCAAAGTTCCACACAAGATTCACAGGCGATACACTCGTTTGCATCAATGACAAGTTCCTTGGCCATGGGTTCCTCCTGTTGGGGCATGCGGGCATGCCCGTTGGTTTCGGTTCGCGCGGGCAGCCAGCCAATGCGGGATACCCGGCGGGGCTTGGAATACGGTTCATCGTCCGGCCACAGTTAGAGAATTGCCCTCAAAACGGTAATCACTAAATCGGTTTTTGGGCAAGAAGGATTTCCGTTCTCACACCGGTTCAAGCAGAGGTAGCAGGGGTAGGCGGTATGGATTCCGGAGGGCGCGCGGCCAAAACGCACATGGCGCGGGCAAAAGCATATTTTCAGCGGCACGAGGTGCTGCGGGCGGTGGAAGAGATTGCCGCCGCGCTGTTTGTCGTGCAGGGCGGTTCGGTGACCGGGCCGGATAAGCTGGCCGTGGAAAGCGCCCTGCGGGAAATGGTGGCCTTGCTCAACCGCACGGACGAACTGAAAGCCTGCTTCCCCAAAGGAATCGCCTACAAGCCGGGATTTGAAAAGCCCTTGCACAACGCGCTGGTGCAGATGGTGCGCCTTGTACGGCAGGCGCAGGAGCGGGAAACCTATACCCAGACGCTGGAGCGAAAGCAGAAGCTGGACAAGCTGCTGAGCTACGGACGAAAGCTGCTGGAGGCGGGGAAGGTGCAGGACGCGGACGGAGCCTTTCAGGAAGCTGCGGAGTTGTATGTGGACGAACACAGCCTGTTCCGCCTGATGGGCGAAGCCTGCCTTGCGGCCAGGCAGCCGCGCATGGCCTCCAAATACCTCAAGCGTGCCGTGAAGGTGGAGCGCAATCCCAAACTTTCCGCAACACTTCTGGTGCGGTCTCTGGAAGAAAGCGGCAACATTCCCGCTGCCAGAAAGCTGGAAGCGGAGTTCGGGCTGAAATAGCCCGCCCGTTTGCCGTCCCCCCGTCTTTCTCCGGCCGCAGAACCTTGCGGGGCCGGAACGACCCCGTATACAACCTGCCTACAGGCCCAGCAGGGCCGCCACCCGGTCCGGGTCCAGCGAGTGCTGCGCAAGGCCGCTGTCTGTGTTGCCGCCCAGCAGGTCCATGGCTGCCCCGTACGCGCGGTCTGCCTCATCCGCTGCCATGGGAGGCAATACGCTGCCCGCCTGTGCGGATTGAACGGCCTGTGCTCCCTGCGGGAAGCCTTCCGGCGCGGCCACGGGCGCACCCTTTTCCGCCAGTTTTCTGCGGGTTACATCGTCACCCTGCCGGAGCATCTCTTCCAGCCTGCTGAAAGGGTCTGCATGTCGTTTTTCGGTAATCTGCATGGAACACCTCCTGAAACGGCAGAAGCTGCCGGATTGCTCCGGAAGATGCAAAAAGCGGGAATAAAGATATTTTATCTGTTAAAACAGGGTGTTGATTTCTTTGCTCTGCCGGTGCGGCAAGGTTTGCCCCGGTATGTTCT
>CAYRLL010000026.1:21650-33534 GCA_964425115.1 uncultured Desulfovibrio sp.
CTTGTCACGCGGGGCGGGCCGCTTGAGGTTGCGGAGCATCTGGTCGAATACGGCATCGGCATCCGGCATAACGTGCACCATGCGTTCCGTGATCAGGTCCTGCGCCCACGCGAAATTCCTGTACGAAGGGCCGATGACGGGCTGAATGCCGTGCGCCAGCGGTTCCAGAAAATTCTGCCCGCCCAGCGGTGCCAGGCTGCCGCCCACGAAAACGGCGCGGGAAAGCGCGTAGGCATGGTCCAGTTCGCCGAATTCGTCCCACAGGATAAGGCTGCCGGGGGCGGCGGGAGCATCCAGCGTGCTGCGGCGCACCGCTTCCACTCCGGCGTTGCGCAGGGTTGTTTCCCACGGAATGATCCGTTCCATGTGGCGCGGGATGAGGGCTATGCTGGTTTTGGGGCGCGCCTCGCGCAGGCGGCGGATAATGTGCAGCACGTCCTGCTCTTCTTCCTCCCGCACGGAGCCGAAGGTGGCAAGGGGGGTACCCGCCTTGATCACCGTGTCCAGCAGGGGGTTGGCTTCCCCATGGTCTGCCCCGCCGGAGGGGGGCTGCACCCGGTCGAACTTCATGTTGTGCATAACGTGCACGCCCTGTTCTCCGAACAGCGCGGCAAAGCGGCGGGCGTCTGCCTCGGATATGGCGAGTACGGTGTCCGGGCGCAGGGAACGCCACAGAGAGGGCGTGGCAAGGTAGCCCGCAAGGCTGCGGGTGTTCATGCGGGCGTTCAGCACGGCAACAGGCACGTGGTTTTTCTTGCACGCTGCCAGAAGCCCCGGCCAGAGCTCGGTTTCCATAAGGGCTACGGCGCGGGGAGAAGCCATGCGCAGGGCCTTTTGCATAAGCGCGGGCTGGTCAAAGGGGAAGTAGCGTATCTGCAGGCTGAGCCGGGGGCGCATTTCACGGCACCAGCGGTGTGCCTTTTCCAGCACCTCCACCCCCTGCGCCGTGCAGGAAGTGAGCAGCAGGGCGTGGTCGTTGTCTTCCGGCAGGTGTCTGAGCAGCTCCCACACCAGATAGGCTTCGCCGCCGGAAGCAGCCTGAATCCAGATATCCGTCTTCACAGCCCAGTCGGCGGGCACCATGCGCTGGTCCAGCCCGTTGCGCAGCCGCGCGTTGCGGCGCAGGACAGGGCGGGCAAAGGTCCAGAGCGCCCCGTATGCCTTGAGAAGCAGGGTGTTTGCCAGTGTGCTCATGCCGTCTTCTCCCGGAAGGCCTGAAGGCCCAAGGTTATGAGGCGGTCAATGAGTGCCTCAAAGTTCAGCCCTATGGCCGCTGCCTCCTGAGGCAGCAGGCTTGTGGCGGTCATGCCCGGCAGGGTGTTCACCTCCAGCAGGTGCAGCTCTCCGTCAGGCCCGAGAATAAAGTCTGCCCGGCTGTAGCCCGCAAGGCCCAGTGCGCGGTGTGCGACCATGGCCATATGCATGACTTGTTCCGTGGCTTCCGGTGCAATGGGGGCGGGGCAAATTTCCCGTGCGGCACCGGGGGTGTATTTGGCCTTGTAGTCGAAGAAACCCGCGCCGCTTTCCGGCAGGATGAGAACGGGAGGCAGGGCCTCATCCCCCAGCACGCCGCATGTTACTTCCACGCCGGAGACGGCGGGCTCCACAATGGCCTCGTCGCCCATGGCGAACACGGCGTCCAGCGCGGCGGCCAGTTGCGAAGGCTCATCCACCCGGGATAGCCCTAGGCTGGACCCGCCTACGTTGGACTTGACGAACAGGGGGTAGGCAAGGTCGGGCTGCCAGCCGGGGGCCGGATGCGAGGGCAGGAATACCCACGGCGGCGTGGGCAGGCCGTGGCGTACAAATATCTGCTTGGCCACGGCCTTGTTCAGCGCAAGGAAGGAGCCTGCGGGGCCGGACCCCTGATACGGGCAGCCTGCGGCATCCAGCATGGCCTGCACCAGTCCGTCTTCTCCGGGAGACCCGTGCAGGTTTATGAAGGCGAAGTCGTGGGCGCAGGCGGCCTCCAGAAGGCCGTCCATGGAGGTGGCGGGGTCAAACCGGGTAACGGAATGGCCGAGTGCGAGCAGGGCTTTTTCAATACCGCGGGCACCGGACAGGGAAACTTCACGTTCGCTGGACCATCCGCCCGCTATCAAAAGAATACGCATGAAGAGGTGTCCCCATTCTTCTGCTGAAAGCTGTTTCTATGGCAACCGACTGAACATAGGATTCATGGATGCGCTGGCGGATACGTTCCGTTTTGCCGTAGCGCACGTTCAGGTCGTCGAACCGTTCGTCAAGGGCAACCACGCGGTCGTGCATGACGCGTTTGTCCGCGTAGATGATGCACAGCGGCAGAAACCATGCGTCCACGTCCAGTTGCCACGGCCAGTGCACATGGTGCAGCACGCCCTGCGCCACATGGGGGTTGCCGTATTCCTGCATGACAATGCTGGCCCCCAGCTGCGAATGGTTGCCCCCGTGGACAATGGTGTAGGATTTGGCAATGTCGTGCAGGAGCGCGCAGGCGGTAACGCTCGGAACATGGACGGCAAGGCCCATGTCCGCGCCAAGGTGCGCCACAAACTCCGCTACCGCAGCCACATGCTCACTGTGGTGGCGTATGTGGTCGGGCATGGCGTATTTGTCCCACAGGCTGCGGCAGGCAGCAGCATCAGGCACCTGCCACTGCGGGTTGTTGGCAAAGCGCAGCGGCGGGGTGCTGTCGTGGTAAAGGGCCGGGCGCGGTGTGCGGGGGTGGCGGTTCATGCAAAGTCCTGTGCGTGTGGCATGGTTGTGAGTACCGTATGCCCTTTGGCTTTAGCAAGTGCCGGAAAAAATTGCAAAGCTGTTTGAAGGCTCAGGCAACGCCGGCCCCGTTGACACGGTTGCGCGTGGCGCGTAGCACAGTGAATGGTCAAAGGGGCTTGCTCCGCGCAGCCCCGCGGGTTTCATCCGTTCGTTTTCACCCAGCAGCACCAAGGAAGGGCGTTGTGAATGTAGCTGATTCCTTCAGGGACCCTGCCCTCTGTAAAGGTCTTCTTGCCCGCCTCCACGAGGAACTGGACCGCCCCTTGCGGTTTATGGAGGTGTGCGGCACCCACACCGTTGCCATATTTCAGAGCGGGCTGCGCCCGCTGCTGCCTGCGGGCATAACCCATCTTTCCGGCCCGGGCTGCCCCGTGTGCGTAACCCACGAGAGCGAGGTGGCGGCGTTTCTGGACCTTGCGGGACGCGACGGCATCATCCTTGCCACGTTCGGCGACCTGATGCGCGTGCCCGGACCCAAGGGCCGCAATCTCAAGCTGGCACAGGCAGAGGGCGCGCGGGTGGAGATTGTCTACTCCCCCGTGGATGCGCTGCAGCTTGCCGTAAAGAATCCCGCCGATACCGTGGTGTTTCTGGGTGTGGGGTTCGAGACCACGGCTCCCACGGTGGCGGGTACCGTAATGATGGCCAGGGCGCAGGGTGTGGGCAACTTCAAGGTGCTGTGTTTCCATAAGCTGGTGCCGCCTGCGCTCCGCGTGCTGCTGGACGACCCGGAATGCGCCATTGACAGCTTTCTCCTGCCGGGGCACGTGTCCACCGTGCTGGGGTTGGAACCGTATCAGTTCGTGGCGGAAAAATACGGCACGCCCGGCGTGATAACCGGATTCGACCCTGTGGATATTCTGGAGTCGCTGCTCATCATGGTGGAGCAGCGTAAATCCGGCGACTACCGCATTGTGAACCAGTACAGGCGCGCGGTTGCGGATTCGGGCAATGCGCGGGCGCGCGAGGTGATGTTCGGCGTTTTTGAAACCGCAGATGCCCTGTGGCGCGGTGTGGGCCGCATTCCGGAAAGCGGGCTGGTGTTCCGCGAAGAGTATGCGTCGTTCGATGCTTTGCAGGCGCTTGGCGTGACGGTGCAGGAAGCGCCGCCCACTCCCGGTTGCAAATGCGGTGAGGTGCTGAAGGGCAAGATGCAGCCTGTGGACTGTCCGCTCTTTGGCAAGGGCTGCACCCCGGCAAAGCCCGTGGGGCCGTGCATGGTCTCCACAGAGGGCAGTTGCGCCGCCTACTACAAATATTCGGTATAACGTGCTGTAAAAACATTTCATCAGGCCGGTAACGGTGTTGCTGCGCAGGTGCGCAATCGCCCGGAACCTGCAAGCCCCGGATCTGTACGGACGGAATCTGTACGGCGCACGGGCTGCGGAGACCGGACGCCGCTGCAACGCGCATCTCCTTCAGCGGTCTGGCAAGACAGGCATGGTCATCATGAGCAAATCTCCCATTGCGGCTCCGCTTTCCGAAAAGACGCTTCTTCTGGACCACGGCAGCGGCGGTCATGCGTCCAACCGCCTCATCGGCAGCCTGTTCTTCAGGCATTTTGACAACCCCATCCTCAACGCAATGAACGATGCGGCGCGGCTGGACATGTGCGGTCCCATTTCCATGAGCACAGACAGCTACACCGTAGACCCGCTGTTCTTTCCCGGCGGCGACATAGGCACCCTTGCCGTGCATGGCACGGTGAACGATGTGGCCATGATGGGCGCGCGTCCCAGATACCTTTCCTGCGGGTTCATTCTGGAGGAGGGGCTGCCCATGGAGACGCTGGAGCGTATTGTGGCCTCCATGGCGGCGGCAGCCAGCGAAGCGGGGGTGGTTATTGTCACCGGCGACACCAAGGTGGTGCCGCGCGGGGCCGTGGATAAGGTGTTCATCAACACCACGGGGCTGGGCGAGATAATCGCCGACCCGGCCCCCGCGGGCAACTGCGCCCGCCCCGGCGATGCGGTGCTTGTTTCCGGCACCATGGGCGACCACGGGCTGACGGTGCTCTCCGGCCGCGCAGGGCTGAATTTTTCCACGGACATCCGCAGCGATTCCGCCCCGCTGAACCACATGGTGGAGGCTCTGGTGACGCAGGTGGGCGATATCCATGTGCTGCGCGATCCCACCCGTGGCGGGCTGGCCACCACGCTCAACGAGATAGCGGGGCAGTCCGGCGTGGTCATTCACATGCGTGAGGCCGATGTTCCCGTGCGTGAGTCCGTGCGCAACGGTTGCTCGTTTCTTGGTCTGGACCCGTTGTATCTGGCCAACGAGGGCAAGCTTATCTGCATTTTGCCGCAGGAAAAGGCGCAGGCTGCGCTGGCATTGATGCGCTCCATGCCCTACGGGGAGAACGCGGTGCAGGTGGGCATAGTGCGCGATGCGGCGGAAGGGCCGGGCAAAGCCGGGCAGGTGGTGCTGGAAACGCCGCTGGGCGGGCACAGGCTGCTGGGAATGCTGGAAGGCGAGCAGTTGCCCCGCATTTGCTGATCATCGCCGGCGTGCTGACAGCGCGGGCGGTGTTCTGCTATAGGCATGGTGACGCAGGGGAGCTGCGGGAACACGCCTGATTATGCGGGAACAGGCACAGAACAGGCACAGAACAGGCACAGAACAGGCTCAGAACAGGCGGAGCGTATATGGACCAAAACCGAGAGTCCCAGCAGGCCTGCCAGCCGGGACAGGGGAACACCCGCCAGAATGCTTCGGGAGAGGGCAACACCCGGCAGCAGTATGTCTGCAACGGCACGGACGACAAACATCTCTATGATCTGGTGGACCCCAAGGATAACGTCCGGGTGCTGGAAGAGGTGGCCCTTGTGGCCTCGCTGCTCTCGCTGGGCGGTTGCGAGCAGCCGCTGACCGCCCTGCACGAAGACATAGTGCGTCTGTTCAGCGGCCGGTTTCCCGGCTACAGGCGCAGCACCACAAAATATCACAATCTGGAGCACACCTGCGCGGTGGTGCTGGCCACGGCGCGGCTGCTGCACGGCTGCGTGTTGGATGGTATTCTGCGTCTTTCGGAGCGCGATTTTCTGCTCTGCGTCATGGCGGCTTACTTTCATGATACGGGCATGATTCAGGAAGAAGGCGACACGGAAGGCACGGGGGCCAAGTATACGGTGGGGCACGAACAGCGCAGCATCGTGTTCATGGAGCGCTATCTGGCTTCGCACGGGTACGCCGAGGCAGACATCCGTTCCTGCGCAGACATGATCCGCTGCACCATCCTGAGCCTGCCGCCCGAAAACATCGTCTTTTCCGCCGATGGAGACAGTGTGCTCGGATGCATTGTGGGCGCGGCCGACCTGCTGGCGCAGATGGCAGACCGCACCTATCTGGAAAAGCTGCACCTGCTGTTTCAGGAATTCGAGGAAGCCAAGCTGCCCGGATTTTCGTCCGAGCAGGAGCTTATCATGCAGACCGAGGCCTTCTATACCAATGTGGCCAAAAAGCGGCTGGAGGGCGGCCTTAAGGGGCTGTATACGCATATGCGCAGCCATTTCAGAGAACGCTGGGGCCGGGATGAAGACCTGTACGCCACGTCCGTTGAGGCCAACATCCGCTATATAAGCGACCTTGCCAATGCCTGCCGCGAAAACCCCGAATGTTATGAAGAACTGCTGCGGCGGAGAGTCGGGCCTGAGTAGCCGCCCCGGCAAAGCACCGGGACGGCGTTTCGGATTACGGAACGCTCTTATCCACCAAGCCCCAGAAGCCGGGGCAGAAAGGTGGAAAGACCCGGAAAAGCCACAATGAATGCCAGCGCGATAAGCGCGGCAAAGATGAGCGGCAGGGCCGGTCTGGCAATCTCTTCCATGCTCAGGCCGCTAATGTTCGCGCCCACGTACAGGTTTACTGCCACGGGCGGCGTGACCTGTCCCACCGCAAGGTTTACCGTCATCATCACCCCGAACCATATGGGGTCCCACCCGAAGTGGTGAATGAGCGGCAGCATGACGGGCAGAAAGACGTAATAGATGGAAATGGCGTCCAGTACCATGCCCGCCAGCAGCAGAATGGCATTGATCATGAACAGGATGGCCCATTGGTTGTCCGAAGCGCCGAGCAGCACGGCAGACCCCTTCTCCACAAGCCCCACGGCCGCCCCCACCCACGAGAACAGCCCCGCGCAGGTGACGACTATCATCACCACGGCCGTGCCGTGCACTGTGGCTGCCAAAATCTCGAAGAGCTCCCCCACGCACCGGATGGTCCGGTAGATGAAGACGCCCACGAATAATCCGTAGAATACGGCCACGGCCGCCGCCTCTGTGGGCGTGAACACCCCGCCGTATATGCCGCCGAGGATGATCACCGGCGTCATAACGCCCCAGAAGGCCCGACGCAGTGCAGGCCATACGCGCGCCGGTTCTTCTCCCGGCCCGCAGCTGCCCCGGTAGCCGTGCCGCCAGCTTGTGAGCCACACCGACCCGGCAAGGCACAGGGCCACCAGAATGCCGGGGATGAATCCCGCCGCGAACAGGGCGGGCACGGAGACGTTGGCAACACCCCCGTAAACGATAAAGGCGATGCTGGGCGGAATGACGATGGCCAGCCCGGACGTGACGGAAACCACAGCCGTGGCGAACCGCTTGTCATATCCCGCGCAGGCCATGCCCGGAATGAGTATGAGCCCCAGCGCAGCCACCGTGGCAGGCCCTGAGCCGCTAACCGCGCCCCAGAAGGTGGCCACGGCTACCGTGGCGATACCCAGCCCGCCTGTCATGGACCCCACAAGGGCCTTCATCAGGTCCACAATGCGTGCGGCAATGCCCGCGCGTTCCATGATAATGCCCGCAAGGATGAAGAAGGGAATGGCCAGCAGCGGAAATTTGGCCACTCCGGCGTAGATGTTGTACGAGAGCATCTCGTATCCCAGGTCCCAGCGATAGGCCACGGCCAGCGCCGCCCCGCCAAGGGCAACGGCAATGGGCACGCGCAGCAGGAGCGGGACGACAAAAAGCAGCACGGTCCACAGGGCGGGGTCTTGTATGAGCGATTCCACGCTTCCCCCTACAGCCTGCCGCTGCGCAGGTCTTGCCATGCGCGTTCCAGAATGCGCACGATGATGAGCAGCGAGAAGGCGGGGGTTGCCACTGTGTACCACCATACCGGAATGGCAAGCGATTCGGTGATGACCTCCAGCTCCATTTCGTCACGCACCTCCACCATGCCCAGCCAGCACAGGGCGGCAAAGAAGCCCACGCACACAACGAGCGAGAGCACACGGCAGGCCCGCTGCGCCCATGGCGGCATGGCATCGTGCAGCAGGGTGACGCTCAGATGATTGTCTTTGCGGAAGGCATAAGCCGTGCCGAGAAGAACCACCCAGACGAAGAGATTCACGGTGATCTCTTCCGTCCATGACAGAGACATTTTAATGCAGTAGCGGGTGATAACATTGGCAAAGGCTATGCCCACCATGACGAAGAGCAGGAACGACCCCAGCAGTTCCTCGAAACGGTCCCAGATGAATTTGAACATGGCTCGGGTTTCCTCGGCGGATATGACGGCAGTGATATCAGTTATGACAACAGCAGTGGTGCAACGTACGATGACGGTTGCGGCAACTGTACGGCATTCTCAGGTAACGGCGGCGCGGTCCGGTCACTATGGCCCGCGCCGCCGTACAGTTTTCAGCCACGCAATCTTCCGTCATGCAGCCTGTTGTGCGCAGGGCACATTCAGCGGACGGAAGCCATATCGGCCTCTGCGGCCTGCACAAGCCCTTCGCCAATCTGGGGTATCCAGTTTGCGCGCACCGGCGCAGTGGCGGCGTGGAACGCCTTGGACTGTTCAGGGGTGAGTCGGGTGACCGTCATCCCTTTCTCCGTCAGAAAGGCGAAGGGATCGGTCACTTCCGGTGCCATGCCTATCTCCTGCAGGTAGGCGAGCGATTCTCCGTTATCCATGCCCACGCGGGCAATGGCCTTGCCGTAGCGTTCTGCCAGTTGCGCGCATTCCAGCAATATCTGCTGGTCCTCAGGGCTGAAGGAGGCCCAGACCTTGGGGTTAACACCCAGAAGAAGCGGGTCGACAATGTAGTTCCAGTCGGTGAGATAGGCATGGTAGGTCCATATTTTAACGGGAATGCAGATCCCGTTCACCGGGTTCTCCTGTCCGTCCACCACGCCCTGCTGAAAGCCGGTGGTGGCTTCTGCCCAGTTCATGTTCACCGGGTTGGCTCCCAGCGCGCGGAAGGTGTCTATGAAGATGGGGCTGCCCACCACACGTATCTTCAGGTCTTTCATATCTTCAGGTGCAGAAACGGGAAGCTTGCTGTTGGTAAGTTCGCGGAAGCCGTTTTCTCCCCAGCCGATGATCTTCACTCCCTTGCCCTCTATGGCCTCGATCATCATTTTGCCGGATGCCCCAGCTTCAATGGCGTCCAGAGCTTTGTAGCGGTCCGGTTCCGCAGCGAGCATGAATGGCAGGGCGGTCAGGTTCAGCTCCTTCACCTGCGGAGACCAGTTGATGGTGGAGGCAAGGGCGAAGTCAATGGCGCCGTTGCGCACCATGAGGAATTCAGATGTCTGTTTGCCCGCCAGAAGCTGACTGCCGAAATACGGCTTGATGACAATGCGCCCTTCCGTGCGCCGGGCGACCAGATCGGCAAAATAGGTGGCAGAAAGTCCCCAGCCGGAGGTGGGACCGGGAACCACGCTGAGCTTGTATTCCGCCTTGTAGTCCCCTTTGCCTGCGGCAAGGGCGGGGAATGCGGAAACGACAAGGATAAAGGCTGCAAGCGCGAGAGAGACGAATCTGTTCATGGGCAGGTAACTCCTAGAAGCGAACGGGTTGTACGTGCGGGGCGTGGTGCGGGCGTTCTGTCCTTGTCATGGGAGCCTGTGAAGCTGCCCCCGTTCCGTTGCACTGCGGCGTTGCCGCGTATGCCCCGGAGATGCGGCCTCGGGCAGCCTGCATGCAGCGTGTAAGGGGTGCTGCAGTGGGCGCTCACAGACAGCGGAGTGTGTTGTAATGTCTTTTTTACAATTCTGCAATATTCAGCAGAAGGGGAAGTGGCCGGAGCAGGCCCGGAATGCGCTTGCTCCTCGGGTGCATCTGGCTTTGAATCGCACAGCAAAAGCTCTGTTTGTATTGCCAGTTCAGATGGTTACCGCCGGATGGGTGTGCGGGTGGAGGTGCCTGCTGTCGGTTCATGAAGTGCCGGATTTCTTGACAAAGACTGCCGTTTACGACAGTATCACCTCCATGAAAAACGCTTTTGGCAACACCCTCTCCCTTCGCAATTGGTGGTGGCACTGGTAACAGTGCCGTGGAAGCGTTTTGTTTCGCGATGGGCGAAGCAGCAACGGAAAAAAGCAAGCCGCGGCAGTAACAACTGGCCGCGGTTTTTTTGTGGCCGGTCGGCTGCCCGGGTATCGGAGAACGGACAATCTTTCATCCGCATCGTCAATAACGCAGGATCATCAAAAGGAGTTAGCCCCATGACTACCGCATCCCCAGCCATGCCGGACGCCGCAGGATTTTTCGGCCAGTACGGAGGGCAGTATGTGCCCGAACCGCTCAAGCCCATTCTGGATACGCTGGCGCAGGCGTTTGAAACGTATCGTAACGATCCCGAGTTCCTCCGCGAATTCCATTACTATCTCAAGCATTTTTCGGGACGCGAAACGCCGGTGTACCTCTGCTCCAACCTTACAAAAGCACTGGGCGGTGCCAAGATATATCTCAAGCGGGAAGACCTGAACCACCTTGGCGCGCACAAGGTGAACAACACCATCGGGCAGATACTGCTTGCCAAACGCATGGGCAAAAAGAAGATCATTGCCGAGACGGGAGCCGGTCAGCACGGGGTTGCCACGGCGGCCACGGCGGCGCTTATGGGCATGGAATGCACCATCTATATGGGGGCCGTGGATGTGGAGCGGCAGAAACTGAACGTGTTCCGCATGCAGATGATGGGAGCCAAGGTTGTGGCCGCCCAGAGCGGGCAGAAAACGTTGAAGGAAGCCGTGGATGAAGCACTGGGCGCATGGGTGCAGGATGCGGAAGAAACGTTCTATCTGCTGGGTTCCGCCGTGGGGCCGCATCCGTATCCTGCCATTGTGCGGGAGTTTCAGTCGATTGTGGGGCGTGAGGCCAAACAACAGATGCGCGAGGCAGAGGGGCGTCTGCCGGACTATTGCGTAGCCTGCGTGGGCGGCGGCTCCAATGCCATAGGCCTGTTCGCGGATTTTATCGATGAGCCGGGGGTAAAGCTGGTGGGAGTGGAGCCAGCGGGTCGCGGGCTTGAATATGGCCAGCATGCTGCCACGCTGTGCCTTGGCGAGCCGGGAGTGATGCACGGATTCCGCTCCTACATGCTCAAAGACCCGCAGGGCGAACCGGCAGAGGTCTATTCCATCTCGGCGGGGCTGGACTACCCCAGCGTGGGGCCGGAGCACGCCTTCCTCAAGGATGCCGGGCGGGCCGAGTATGTGCACGCCAGCGATGCCGAAGCCATGGACGCCTTTTTCATGCTCTCGCGCATGGAGGGAATTATCCCGGCGCTGGAATCTTCGCACGCTCTGGCACATGCCATCCGGCTTGCTCCCGCACTGAGCAAAGACAGTATCATATTGGTGAACCTTTCCGGCCGGGGCGACAAGGACGTGGCGCAGGTGGAATCTATGGTAACGGAGGGGACAGTGGTTCCCCCTGCCATGCTGAAACGATAATCGGCGGCTGCGGGGGGCCTTCGGGCCTCCCGCAGCAGAGCGCATGAAGAAATAATCAATGTATTGTTAGCCGGTTAAGGCGAGCAGTCAGTAAAATTGAAAAAAGCGGTTGACGCACAGGGCGCTTTTGCATAGAACCGCTCTCGCTTCGACGGTCTGCCCCGACAACGCTTTCCAAGTATCTCAACAGGATGCCTGAAAAGAAAGTTGTAAGGGGTCGGGCTGCGGGGCAAAAGGCTGCCACAATCAAACACTGAAAGAAAAATTAAAAGTGGTTGACAGGCAGCGGGGAATCAGGCAAAACGCCTTCTCGCGCTTGCAGCAGGGAATGCCCTGCCGGAGCGCGCGCCCGCACCGCTGAGGTGTGGTGAGATAAGGTTCCTTGACAATTAAATAGCGAGTTGGACAGAAAAAGTTATCAGCTAGCGTGGTTC
>CAYRLL010000027.1:0-3650 GCA_964425115.1 uncultured Desulfovibrio sp.
TCACCCGCTGCTCCAACAACTACGGACCGTACCAGTTTCCCGAAAAGCTCATCCCGCTCATGTTCAAGCTGGCGAGTGCCGGTGAGCCTCTGCCCGTGTACGGCGACGGCATGAACGTGCGGGACTGGATACACGTGGAGGACCACTGCCGGGGCGTGCATCTTACGCTGCTCAACGGCGTTCCCGGCAGGGCATACAATTTTGGCGGCGATGCGGAGCGCACCAACATACAGGTGGTGCGTGCCATGCTCGCGCTGCTCGGGCGGCCCGAATCGCTCATACGCTATGTGAAAGACCGCCCCGGACACGACCGCCGCTATGCCATGGACTTTTCGCTGGCGCAGCGCGAACTGGGATATGAGCCGAAGCATACCTTTGAGGACGGCCTTGCAGGGACCGTGCGCTGGTATCAGGCCAACAGGGAATGGATGGAGGGCGTGGAATCGGGCGCATACCGGGACTTCATGAACACATGGTACGGAGACAGGGCATGAGCAGGCAGAAGACGGCCATTGTTCTTGGCGGCAAAACCGGCCTGCTTGGCCGTGCCCTTGCCCGTGCCCTTGCCGACGCGGGCTGGGCAGTTCACAGCCCCGGCAGGGAAGATCTGGACCTGTTCAGTGACGATGCCCTTGCCGCCTATGTGGATGCCTGCGCCCCGGACATGCTGTTCAACACCGTGGCCTACACGCAGGTGGACAAGGCGGAAGACGAACCGGAAGAGGCACGCCGCGTGAACACCTGCCTGCCCAAGCTGCTGGGCAGAGTGCTGCGCAACCGCCCGGTGCGCTGCATGCACCTGAGCACGGACTTCGTCTTTAACGGCAAAGCGCAAACGCCATACAGCGTGGAGGACACGCCGGACCCGCAGTCCGTTTACGGCAGAACCAAGCTGGACGGCGAAAAGGCCCTGCTGGAACAGATACCGGAACGTGCCGTCATAGCCCGCACGGCGTGGCTGTTCGGCCCCGGAAAGAAAAATTTTGTGCACACCATTCTGGGGCTGTGCCGTCAGCGCGACTCGCTGAACATAGTGCACGACCAGACAGGCTCGCCAACCTACACGGTGGACCTTGCCGCCATGTGCGTGGCTCTGGCCCGCCACGAAACGAGCGGCCTGTATCATCTGGTGAATGCGGGGCAGGCAAGCTGGTGCGAACTGGCGGCGGAAGCCGCAGCCCTTGCGGAAGTGCGCTGCGCCATCCATGCCATTCCCTCGGCGGAATACCCGCAGAAGGCACGGCGCCCCGCCTATTCCGTTCTGGATTCCTCGCGGTACACACAAACCACCGGGCTGACTCCGCGCCCCTGGACGCAGGCCCTGCGTGATTACATTTTCAAAGACCTGTGGACCACCGACCTTCTTGCCCATACGGAACCCCGCCAATGACCCAAGCCCCGGAAACCCCTCCCGCCCGAAGCCATTCCCCTTCCCTGCCGCTACGGCTGCTGGGGGCCTGCGGGCAGATTCTGCGCAATGCCGTGAGCACCAGTCTGGATCTGTACAAGGTGATGATTCCCATCATCATCGGCGTGAAGATTCTCAGCGATCTGGACCTCATCAGGTATCTGGCCCTGCCGCTGGAGCCTTTCATGGGGCTGGTGGGGCTGCCCGGCGAAATGGGGCTGGTGTGGGCCACCTCGCTGGTGGTGAACATTTACAGCGGCATCATTGTCTACGTGTCCATGGCACCGACCATGGAGCCGCTTTCCGTGGCGCAGATTTCCGTGCTGGCCGCCATCATCCTTGTGGCCCACTCGCTGCCCGTGGAATGCAAGATCGCGCAGCGCTGCGGCGTTTCCCTGCGCAGTCAGGTCATCTTCCGCATGGCATCGGCCATGATGCTGGGCATCATCCTGCACCTTGTCTACAGCGGGTTCGGGCTGCTGCAACAGCCCAGCGAGATTCTCTGGCGGCCGGAACAACCGGCTCCCGGACTTCTGAACTGGGCTATGAGTCAGGCCCGCAACCTCCTCTACCTGTTCTGGATCATCCTTGCGCTTATGGCCTTCATGCGGCTGCTGGACCAGTTCCGCATAACGGAATGGATAAACAACAAGCTCACGCCCTTTCTGCGGTTCATGGGCATAGGCAAGAACGCCGCCACCATTACCGTGCTTGGGCTGACCATGGGCATTACCTACGGGGGCGGGCTTATCATCCATGAGGTGAAATCCGGCCGGGTTTCGCAACGGGACGTGTTTGCCTCACTCACGCTCATGGGCCTTTCCCACGCCCTCATAGAAGACACCCTGCTCATGATGCTGCTGGGGGCGCACGTAAGCGCCACGCTGTGGGGGCGGCTGCTCTTTTCGCTGGTGTTCGTGGCCGTGTTCATGCGCGTGTTCGACCGCTACAGGCGGAACAGGCTGCCTGCGGAAGACGCGGCGGCGGACCAGCAGGCCTAGCGCGGGAGACAACAGGCAATGGCGGACGCACAATCCATGACGGGCACCATCTGGATCAACGCGGGCGAGATGTCCGGCGATATGCACGGCGGCAGGCTTATGGCGGCCCTGCGCAAACAGGCACCCACGCTGGACTACTGCGGCATGGGCGGGCCCGAGATGCGGGAACAGGGGCTGGAGGCGCTGCTGCGCGTGGAAGACCTTTCCGTCATGGGGTTCACCGAGGTGCTCGGGCATATTCCCCGCATCTTCCAGATGCTCAAACGCATAAAGAGCGAGCTTGCCGCGCGCAGGCCGCGCGCCGTCATCCTCATCGATGCCCCGGAGTTCAACTTCCGGGTGGCGAAGTATGCGCACGCACTGGGCATACCCGTCTACTACTACATTTCGCCCAAGCTCTGGGCATGGCGTACCGGAAGGGCGCGGTTCATCGCCAAGTATATCACCCGCATGATCTCCATCCTGCCTTTCGAGATAGCCTTCTACAGGCAGTTCGGCATGGAGGTGGACTACGTGGGCAACCCGCTGGTGGATATGGTGGACTGGCCCTCCATTGACCATATCACGCCGGTTCCGGGCCGCATCGGTCTTTTGCCGGGCAGCCGCAGGAAGGAAATAGAACCGCTCATGCCGGAATACGCAAGGGCGGCCACCATTCTTGCCAGCGCGGTGCCGGGGCTGGAATTCCACTGCGTGCAGGCTCCCGGCGTGGAGCAGAGCCGGCTGCGCGAACTGTGGCAGACGGATGTTCCCCTCACCATTCACGGCCCGCTCAACCGCTACGCCTTTATGCGCGGCTGCCAGATGCTCATCGCCGCCTCCGGCACGGTAACGCTGGAATCCGCGCTTATAGGCACACCCACGCTGGTTGCCTATAAGCTTTCCAAACTCTCTTATGCCATAGGCAAGCGGGTGGTGAAGGTGCCCTTTGTGGCGCTGCCCAACCTGATCATGGAGCGAGAGGTCTTTCCTGAACTGTTGCAGGAAAAGGCAGACGGCCCCGTACTGGCGGAATATGCCCTGCGCTGGCTGACCAATGACAAGGCCATGCATGCGGTGCGGGAAGACCTTGCCCGCCTGCGCACCATGCTCGGTGCTCCCGGCGCGCCGGACAGGGCCGCCACGGTCATTCTGCATGATTTGCTGACCGCGCAGACCGCACGCGTATCTCACTGACCGCGTAATCCGCTCTGTCCGCCCTGTCCGCTCTGTCCGCTCTGTCCACGCAATCCGCGCAATCC
>CAYRLL010000027.1:3750-30640 GCA_964425115.1 uncultured Desulfovibrio sp.
CAATCCGCGCAATTCAAGCAATTCAAGCAATTCACGCAGTCCGCTGGCTGATTCCCGCCCCTTTCCCTGCCCCCCATTGGTTCCCAATAAAAAAGGGCGACCCTAAGGCCGCCCTGTATCTTTGTCATCTGATACCAGTCTGCATCCCGGCTACTGCGGCGTGGTGTGCGCCTCGCCGTTCTCCAGATTCTTTATGCTCTCCACCCGCAGGGAGCGGGTAAAGGCCACGCAGGTATCGCCGTTGCAGTAGATCTTGTCGTGCTCCGCCATCAGGGCGATGGGCAGCACCTCGTCCACATGCTCCACGGGAATGATGGTCAGGCCCTTCAGGATGTCGTCCGGCACTTCCTTCAGGTCCTTCTCGTTGTCCTTGGGGATGAGCACCGTGCTTATGTGCCCGCGGTGGGCCGCAAGCAGCTTCTCGCGCAGGCCGCCGATGGGCAGCACGCGCCCTCGCAGGGTTATCTCGCCCGTCATGGCCACATCGTTGCGCACGGGAATGCTGAGCAGCGCGGAAACCATGGAGGTGCACAGCGTGATGCCCGCAGAAGGGCCATCCTTGGGAGTGGCACCTTCCGGCACGTGCACGTGGATGTCCACCTCCTTGTGGAAGTCGGGCTTAAGGCCGAAGGTGCCCGAGCGCGACCGCACATAGGAGAGAGCCGCCTTGGCGGATTCCGTCATCACCTCGCCCAGCTTGCCGGTAATGGCCACCTTGCCGCCACCGGGCATGATGGCGGTTTCCACCATGAGCAGTTCCCCGCCAAGCTCCGTCCATGCAAGACCGGTGGTAACGCCCACCTGCGGCTGTGCTTCCCGCTCGCCGTGACGATGCTTCTTCACGCCGAGGAAGTTGCCGAGGTTTTGCCGTGTTACCGTGACCAGCTTGTCCAGATCGTCCGATTCCACAATCTTCATGGCCACCTTGCGGCAGATGGAGGCTATCTCGCGCTCGAAGTTACGCACTCCCGCCTCGCGGGTGTAATGCCGGATGATATCCAGCAGGGCGTTGTCCGAAAGCTGCACGTTATCAAGCCGTATGCCGTGCTGCTCCACCTGCTTGGGCAGCAGGAACTCGCGGCCTATGCGCCGTTTTTCCGTTTCCAGATACCCGGGCAGGCGGATGATTTCCATACGGTCCTGCAAGGGCAGCGGAATGGAGTGCAGGCTGTTGGCCGTGGTAATGAAGAACACCTGCGACAGGTCGTAATCAAGGTCCAGATAGTGGTCGTTAAAGGCGTTGTTCTGTTCCGGGTCCAGCACTTCCAGCAGAGCTGCCGAGGGGTCGCCACGGAAGTCGGTGCTCATCTTGTCAATTTCATCAAGGCAGAACAGGGGGTTATTAAACTCCACCCGCTTGAGCGACTGAATGATCTTGCCGGGCAGCGCCCCCACGTAGGTACGGCGGTGACCGCGTATTTCCGCCTCGTCCCGCACGCCGCCCAGCGACAACCGGACAAACTCACGGTTGGTGGCGCGCGCAATGGATTTGGCAAGCGAGGTCTTGCCCACGCCGGGCGGGCCCACGAGGCAGAGAATGGGTCCCTTCAGCTTGGTGGCAAGCTTCTGCACGGCCAGATATTCCAGAATGCGTTCCTTGGGTTTTTCCAGCCCGAAGTGGTCTGCATCCAGAATGCCGCGCGCCTTTTCGATGTCTATGGCCGTTTCGCGCAGCTTGTTCCACGGCAGTTCCATTATCCAGTCCACATAGTTGCGGATAACGGTATATTCCGCAGACGATGCGGGCATGGCACGGAGCTTTTTGAGTTCCCGCAGGGCCTTGTCGCGGGCTTCGGCGGGCATATCCTTGGCCTTGAGCGTGGCCTCGATCTCGTTAAGCTCTTCCTGCGGATCGTCATCGCGGCCCATCTCTTTGTTGATGGCCTTGATCTGCTCGTTCAGGTAGTACTCTTTCTGATTGCGCTCCATCTGGTTCTTCACGCGGCTTTTGATGCGCTTCTCCATGGAGGTGATGGCAATCTCGCCCTGAAGCAGTTCGTACACCTTTTCCAGCCGCACGATGGGATCGGTCAGCTCCAGCACTTCCTGCTTCTTGCGGTAGTCCACCTTCAGGTGCGGCATAATGGCGTCCGCCAGCTTGCCGGGGAACGTAATGGACATGATGGCCAGCAGGGTTTCCTGCGCCAGCTTTTTGTTAATCTTGGAATATTCGTCCAGCGCCTCATGGCAGGCACGGATAAGGGCTTCCGCCTCGGCACCGGCGAAGTCGCTCTCATCCATGGGGGAAACGAACGCCTTGGGGAAGTCCTGATCATCGTCAAAGGTGCGCGGGCTTTCCGGCGTCCAGAGGGCACGGTGCATGCCCTCGAAGAGCACCTTGATGGTGCCGTCCGGCAGACGCAGCAGTTGCAGCACCTTGGAAACGGTGCCCACCTCGAACAGATCGGACTGGCCGGGTTTTTCCATCTCCGGCTCCCGCTGGGCAACCAGCAGGATTTCCTTGCCGTGATCGGCAATGGCGCTTTCTATGGCCTTAATGGAGGCCTCGCGCCCCACGAACAGGGGCACGATGGAACGCGGGAACATAACCACTTCCCGCAGGGACATCAAAGGGAGCGACACAGGCTCGCCGCGGTGGTCACCGCGCACACCAAACTCGGTCATACATCCTCCTGGCGTAGCTGCCTCCATCTTCCTGAAATGAAAAGAAGGGGCATGAGCGAAAAACTAATGCCCCTTCACACATTGTCAATCGAAACGGTATCCGGGCAGCTGCCTTTGATCAATAACGCCGTGCCTCATGCACCCCGACCGCCATGGGCGGATGCGGGATATCAGGAGCCGGTCTTGGCCTCGTTGTGATAGATGAGCATGGGCTCCTTGCGCTGTTCAATCACCGCGCGGTTCACAACGCACTCCTTCACTCCGTCAAGGGAAGGCAGGCGGTACATAATCTCCAGCATGGCGCTTTCCATCACGTTGCGCAGGCCGCGTGCGCCCGTCTTGCGGGTAATGGCTTCGGAAGCAATGGCCCGCAACGCATTGGTGGTGAAACGCAGCTTCACCTTATCCAGTTCAAACAGCTTCTGGTACTGCTTGACCAGCGCGTTCTTGGGTTCGGTGAGAATGCGGATAAGGTCGTCTTCTTCCAGTTCTTCCACGTGCGTCACAACAGGTATGCGCCCGATGAATTCCGGGATGAGGCCGAACTTGACCAGATCGTTGGGGTGCACCTGCTTGAGAAGATCTGTATAGCTGATGCTGTTTGCCGCCACCACCTTGGCCCCGAACCCCATGGCACCGCCGTGCACGCGCTGTTCAATGATCTTGTCCAGCCCGATGAACGCGCCGCCAAGGATGAACAGGATGTTGGACGTATCCAGCCGGATGAATTCCTGCTGCGGATGCTTGCGTCCGCCCTTGGGCGGGATGTTCGCCTCCGTGCCCTCGATAATCTTGAGCAGGGCCTGCTGCACGCCTTCGCCGGACACATCGCGGGTGATGGAAGGTCCGTCTCCCTTACGGGAAATCTTGTCGATTTCGTCGATGTAGATAATGCCCTTGGAGGCGGCCTCAATATCGTAATCGGCGTTCTGGAGCAGCTGCACAAGGATATTTTCCACATCCTCGCCCACGTAGCCTGCCTCTGTCAGCGTGGTGGCGTCTGCAATGGCAAAGGGCACGTTGAGCACGCGGGCAAGAGTTTTTGCCAGCAACGTCTTGCCGCTGCCGGAAGGACCGGCAAGCAGGATGTTGCTCTTTTCCAGCTCCACCTCGTCGCCGAGGGCTTCTGCATAAAAGACACGCTTGTAGTGGTTGTGTACAGCCACAGAAAGAATCTTTTTGGCCTGATGCTGGCCGATGACGTATTCGTCCAGCTTGGCCTTAATCTCTTCCGGCGACAGGAGACGACCTTCTTCCACGGTGTCCTGCATGGTCTCCTGCGCAATGATCTCATTGCACAGTGCCACGCATTCATCGCAGATATAGACTTCCGGCCCGGCTATAAGCCGCTGCACCTGCTCCTGCCCCTTGCCGCAGAAGGAGCAACGCAGTTCCTGTATCTTGTCATTCTTCATTGTATCCATGCCTGATAATTCGTTATTTATCTTCCATCACGTCCCTGCGGGAGGTGAGAATACGGTCTATGATGCCAAACTTGAGCGCCTCTTCCGGTCCCATGAAGTAATCACGTTCCGTGTTCTCGGCAATCTTTTCCACAGTCTGGCCGGTATGATTGGCCAGAATACCGTTGAGCGACTGCTTCATACGCAGGATTTCGCGGGCGTGGATTTCAATATCCGTGGCCTGTCCCTGAAAACCGCCAAGAGGCTGGTGGATCATGATGCGGCTGTGCGGAAGCGCGTAACGCATTCCCTTTTGACCGGCAGAAAGCAGCAGCGCGCCCATGCTGGACGCCTGCCCCATGCACAGGGTGGCAACGGGCGAGGAAATATACTGCATGGTGTCATAAATGGCCATGCCTGCCGTTACAGCGCCGCCGGGCGAGTTAATATAAAGATATATTTCCTTTTCCGGATTCTCGGATTCCAGAAAAAGCAGCTGCGCGCAGATGAGCGACGCCACATAGTCATCAATGGGGGTGCCCAGAAGAATGATCCTGTCTTTGAGCAGACGGGAATATATATCGTAGGCGCGCTCGGAGCGGCCGGTGGTTTCTATGACAATCGGCACTGCCATTTCATAACTCCTGATGGTAACACGTCATGTTGAAAGTGGACGGATGCGGGAACGAGGAAGGAAAACCATCGTACAGCACCGGCACCTGTGCCCTTGGTTCCTGCCAACATGTTGCAAACTAGCAAAATATGCAAGCCTTCCTCAAGGGTCATAACGGCACGGGCGCGCTATACATTACCCCGGTACACGAAAAAAACAGGGGAAGCGCGGCCGCCTCCCCTGCAAGACTAAGCTGTGTAAGCCAATCTTATTCCGCGCCGTCCAGTTTCAGATCCTTGGGCGGCACTTCGGTCACGTTGGCCTTCTGGAAGACGGCGTCCATGGCCTTGTCTGCAAGCAGGCGGTCGCGCAGGCCGAAGAGCAGGTTGTTCTGCGCGTAATATTCCTTCACGCTGCGGAAATCCTGCCCGGTCTGCATGGCCAGCTGGTGCAGCTGCATGTCCACTTCCTGCTCGGTCACTTCCACGCCTTCCTTGCGGGCGGCGGCAACAAGGAATATCTGGGTCTTGGCAATCTTTTCCGCTTCGGGGCGCACTTCGTCGCGCAGCTCTTCCATGGTCTTGCCCAGAGATTCCAGAGACTTGCCCTGACGCTCCAGACGGTTTTTCTTTTCCATGAGCAGGTTATCCATGTACATTTCCACCATGGATTCCGGCAGGGGGTAGTCCACCGTCTTGAGCAGACGCTCCAGCATGGAGGTCTGGGCCTGCGACTTGCACAGGTCGCCACGGCTCTTCTTGTAAGACTGCACCACGGCTTCGCGCATCTTTTCCACGGAATCAAATCCGCCGGCCTTGCGGGCCATCTCATCGTCCAGTTCGGGCAGGCGGCGTTCCTGAATGGAATGCACAGTCACCTTCATGGTTACGGTCTTGCCTGCAAACTCGGTATTGATGAAATCGGCGGGGAAGGTGACTTCGCCTTCCTTTTCCTCGCCGGGGGCGACCGTCTTGACCAGATTTTCAAAGTCTTCCAGTGCCTGCTTTTCGCCAAGGGTCATCTGGAAGTTCTGTGCGGCAATGCCTTCGATGGGTTCGCCGTTCTCGTAGGCGGCAAAATCGATTACGGCAATCTCGCCATCCTTTGCGGGACGGCTTTCGGCAAGGGTGACTATCTCTGCCATGTTGCCGCGGATGCGGTTGAGCACTTCGTCAACCTCGTCATCCTTCACCACCACCTGCTCCTGCTCCACATCCATGCCCTCGTAGTTGGGCAGTTCAAACTGGGGCAGCACTTCAAAGGAAATTGCGTAGGCAAACGCTTCGTCACGAACCAGTTCGCCGCCGTCAAAATCGATGCGCGAAACGGGGTTCACATTCAGTTCGCCGATGATCTCGTTGATGTGCACGTTCACAAGGTCCTGAGTGGCCTCGGAATATACCTCTTTCCTGAAGCGGGATTCGATGACGCTGGACGGCACCTTGCCCTTGCGGAAGCCCTTCAGGTCCACGCTGGTGCGGTACATGGCGATGGTGGCGGAAAGAGAGGCGTTGACCTCTTCAACCGGAACGGTGACGGAAACTTTCTTCTTTACCGGGGAAAGGTCTTCAACGGTATATTCCATGGTGAATAGCTCCTCCTTGCCTGCTGGCAAAATCTCGAAATATGAAGAGTACCGGAGGCGGGAACCGTTGCAGTTCCGGCCCCGCCCTGCCGGTGATATCTGGTGCGAAAGGGGAGACTCGAACTCCCACGGCTAGGCCGCTAGATCCTAAGTCTAGTGCGTCTACCAATTCCGCCACTCTCGCAGAATATGTCCTGCTGAATCCGGCGTGCGCAGCGCACGAAACAGGCATGAACCTACGTGCCGCACATACCGCTGTCAACGTACGGAAGGCGGGTTGATGTACCATTAGTCGCCGCAGAGTTCAAGAGCCGCCATGCACCATTTTTCAATTGCGGCGCACGGAGTTGCGAAAAACGGCAACGGTTCTCAGGCGAGCAGATGAAGGTGCCCGCAGGCGTGAGGCCCGGTCACCTCGCCCACATGGGCGGCGAGTTCGCCCGCATCCTCCAGACGGGAGACAGCCTCTGCAAGGCGCGCCTGCGGCACGGCAAGCAGAAGGCCCCCGGAGGTCTGGGCATCGAAGAGCAGGTCTGCGTGCACAGGGAGCACGGCGGCTTCAATGGTGACGTGCGACTCGCAAAACCGCCTGTTGGCGTAACTGCCTGCCGGGACCATGCCCACGGCAGCCAGCTCAACCGCCTGCTCAAGATACGGCACGGACGAGGACCACACGGATACCGCGCAGCGTGAAGCACGGGCCATCTCAAGCAGGTGGCCGCCGAAGCCGAACCCCGTTATATCGGTGGCCGCCTTCAGCCCCATTTCGCGCAGCACGCGGCCGCTGTGGTTATTCAGACGGGCAGCCCAGTGGTACAGCACGTCCTCCAGGGCATCGCTGCCCTCCCATTGCGCTTTCACCGCCGTGGCAACGACGCCGGTGCCAAGCGGCTTGGTGAGAATGATCTGGTCGCCGGGAACAAGCCCGCTGTTGGAGGCGAAGCCTTCCGGGTCCACAATGCCGGTCACGGACAGCCCGTACTTGATCTCCGCATCCTCCACACTGTGACCGCCTGCCAGTACGGCCCCCGCCTCTCGGATCTTCTCGAATCCGCCGAGAATAATATCACGCAGCACATCACGCGGCAGCTCCCTGACAGGAAAACAGACAATGTTCATGGCACACCACGGCTCGCCGCCCATGGCATAGACATCCGAAAGGGAGTTGGCGGCGGCAATCTGCCCGAACCTGTAGGGATCGTTCACGATGGGCGTGAAAAAGTCCAGCGTCTGCACCAGTGCTTTACCGGGCGGAAAGCGCAGTATGGCGGCATCTTCATTGGTATCGGTGCCGGAAAGCAGCCTCCCCTGCCCCGCTGTAGGATCGTGGGGCAACGAGGCCAGAATGTGCTCCAGGTCCCCCGGAGCGATCTTGGCAGCTCAACCGGCGGCCTTGACCTTGTCTACCATTGTAAATTTAGGAAGGGTCATGCCGGCATCACGCTCCGCAGGTGCTGCGTGTTCTCTTTAAGATAGCGGATAAAACCCGTAACAGCGGGGAAAAAATGCCGTTTGGTATGATACACGCTGTAGAATTGCCGGCTTGCCACCACATCTTCCAGCGGAATAATGCTCAACTCGCCCCGTTCCACCATATCTGCCACGGCAAGACGGGAGGTCATGCTCACTCCAAGCCCCGAGCGAACGCACTGCAGCACTGCCTGCGTGGAATCCACAGTAATGGCCGAAGCGAAACGACGGATATCCACCCCCTTGTCCGCGAGGGCGCGGGCAAACGTCTTGCGCGTGCCGGATCCCGGCTCCCGCATGATCCACGGGTACTGAGCAAGTTGGGAACTGTTCAGGCTTGTGCCCGCAGGAAACATCTCCGGCGGAGCAATGAGTACCAGTTCGTCGTCAACTAGGGGGGTATACGTCAGTTCCGGCTGGGCATCGCGCGCGCCCACAACTGCCAGAGCCAGTTCGCCTTCATTGACCATCTCTACAATGCGGCTGGTATCGCCCACGCGCATCTCCATGGTAACGCCGGGATGGCGCTTTCTGAATCCGGCAATGAGCGGCGGAATGAGAAAATAGGCAGGAATGGTGCTGCCGCCTATGGCAAAGTGGCCCGTCACCTCATCCTGCAGCAGCGTAATCTCCGCCTTGGCGGCATCCAGACTGGCAAAAGCCTGCCGGGCATACTGATACAGCACTTCCCCGGCGGCGGTAGGCAGCACCACGCGGCCCATTCTGTCCAGCAACTGGACGCCCAGTTCCTTTTCCAGCGAAAGGACATGGGCACTGATGGTAGGCTGGGAAAGGAAAAGCTCCTTTCCGGCGAGGGAAAAACTCTTGAGTTCGTAAACCTTGCAAAAGGCTTCCAGCTTTCTGAAATCAATCATGGCAATGCCATACATCGAAAACAACAATACGGCAAGCAGTGAGACGAAGCGGCGAACAGGATGACGGAAGGAATTCACATAAAAAGAAGGCCGTTGCACAGGCAACGGCCTTCTGTCATCTCAACATGAGCTGAAAAAGGGCAGGTTATTCCGCCTTCTTTTCAGCCTCTTCCGCCACGGGCTCCGCAGCGGTTTTGGCGGCGGCTTCTGCCGCTGCCACAGCCTGCTTCACGGCTTCTGCCTTGGCAACCTTGGCTTCGGGAGCCTTGGTTTCTGCAGCAGCTTCGCCGGGCTTGCGGGTCAGTTCAATAACGGCCATGGGCGCATTGTCGCCGCGGCGGGTTGCGCCGAGCTTCAGAACGCGGGTATAGCCGCCGGGAACGCCCACATACAGGGGGCCGATTTCATCAAAGAGCTTCTTCACCAGCTGGTGATTGCCAAGAACGCTATAAGCCTGACGGCGTGCGTGCAGGTCGTTGCGAAGGGCCAGAGTGATCAGGGGCTCTACAACGCTGCGAAGGTTTTTGGCCTTAACCTCAGTGGTACGAAGCTGGTAATGAGTCAGCAGGGACTTTGCCATGTTACGGAACATGGCTTTGCGATGAGCGGGAGTCCTGCTCAACTTCTTTCCGGAATTGCTATGCCTCATTTTGCTGCTTCCTCTTCAACCAATCCTGGTATTTCTTCTCAAAGCCATCAACCTGCATTCCGAAATCCAAGTCCATTTCGCACAGGACGCGGCGTATTTCATCCAGCGACTTGCGGCCGAAGTTCTTGGTCTTGAGCATCTCAGATTCGCTGCGCTGAACCAGTTCGCCCACCAGCGTGATGTTGGCGCTCTTCAGGCAGTTGGTTGCGCGAACGGAAAGTTCGAGCTCGTCAATGCCCTTGAAGAGGTTTTCATTCACGCCGCTGTCGGAAGAGGAAGAGTTGGACTCTTCTTCCGAAATGCGTTCATCAAAGTTGATGAACACAGAGATCTGGTCCTTTATAATCTTCGCGCTGTAGGCAATGGCATCTTCAGGAGAGATGGAACCATCCGTCCACACCTGAAGGATGAGCTTGTCATAGTTCGTCATCTGACCAACGCGAGCCTGCTCAACCGTATAGGCAACCTTGCGAACAGGCGCGAAGCTGGCGTCGAGAGCGATAAGACCGATCTCGTCACCCAGACCTTCATGCATGTCAGCCGGAACATAGCCCTTGCCCATTCTCACTTCCAGTTCGAAGGTAAGTTCCTTGTCCTCGGTAAGAGTGAACAAATGCTGGTCCGGGTTGAGCACCATCGTATGTTGGTTGCCGGCAATGCTGCCTGCGGTGATGGGGCCCTTCCTGTTCACGGAAAAGGCAAGCTTCTGCGGCTCTTCCGTGTCCATGGCGAATCTGACCTGCTTCAGATTCAGTATCACGTCGGTCACGTCTTCAAGCACACCTTCTATGGTGGTGAACTCGTGTTGCACACCGGAAACCTTCACGGCAACGATAGCGGCACCCTGAAGCGATGCCAGAAGCACGCGACGCAGAGCATTGCCGATGGTATTGCCGTAACCACGTTCCAGCGGCTCGCAGATAAACTTCCCGTACTGGGTATCTGCATCGCCGGAACGCGTGATGGTTTCGGGTTTGACAAGTTCGGACCAGTTCCGTGTATTGATTGTCCTGTCGCCTTGTTTGATGAGCATGCTTTATACCCGCTTATTTGGAGTAAAGCTCGACAATCAGCTGTTCGTTGATGGGGAACTGAATGTCTTCGCGCTGAGGCAGAGCCTTGACGGTACCGGTGAAGTTGGGACCGTCCACTTCCAGCCAGGTCGGGCAGCCGCGGCGGGCGATTACATCCTGCGCTTCTGCCAGAACGGAGTTCTTGCGATGCTTTTCGTTCACAACAAGCACGTCGCCCACCTTCACCTGCATGGAGGGAATGTTAGCCTTGTGGTTGTTGAGGGAAAACACACCGTGGCGAACCATCTGGCGTGCCTGCTGACGGGAGTTTGCAAAGCCGAGGCGGTACACGACGTTGTCGAGACGGCGCTCAAGCAGTGCCAGCAGGTTGAAGCCGGTCACACCCTTCTGCATGTCGGCCTTTTCAAAGTAGCCGCGGAACTGCTTTTCCAGCACGCCGTACATGCGGCGAACCTTCTGCTTTTCACGAAGCTGCAACGCATAGTCGCTCACCTTCTTGCGCGCACGGCCCGCTGCGCCGGGGGCGTAGGGACGACGGTCAAATGCGCACTTGTCGGTGTAACAGCGATCACCCTTCAGGAACAGTTTAGAACCTTCACGCCGGCATACGCGGCACTTGGAACCATTATACTTAGCCAAGACACTATCCTCCTACTAGACGCGACGGCGCTTGGGCGGGCGGCAGCCGTTGTGGGGGATGGGGGTTACGTCACGAATGAACGCGACCTTGAAGCCGGCGGCATTGACGGCGCGCATGGCGGCTTCACGACCGGAACCGGGACCCTTGACGTAAATGCCGACAGTACGCATGCCGTTTTCCTGTGCCTTTTTGGCGGCAGTTTCGGCAGCAACCTGTGCGGCGAACGGGGTAGACTTACGCGAGCCCTTAAAGCCGCTCTGTCCTGCGGAAGACCAGCTTACCGCATTACCCCTGGTGTCCGTAAAGGTGATAATGGTGTTGTTGAAGGTAGCCTGGATATGGGCGATCCCTACGGGAATGTTCTTTTTTTCTTTCTTCTTGCCCGCGCGTTTGGGTCTTGCCATAACTATACTCTCTCAACTGAATGATTGATGGACGGGGTTGGAACCTCGTACGAGCCTAGTCATGACTAAGCCGTGAACGCCGGGCACAGGAAATTTTCTTTCACTGTGGCTCGGGAGAGATTCCACGCCTGATCCGGAGATCCGTTGTAGGAACTTACTTCTTCTTCTTGCCGACAACAGCGCGACGGGGACCCTTACGGGTACGTGCATTGGTCTTGCTGCGCTGACCGTGAACAGGCAGTCCACGGCGGTGGCGCAGGCCACGATAGCAACCAATGTCCATCAGACGCTTGATGTTAGAGGAAACCTCGCGGCGAAGATCGCCTTCAACCTTGTAGTTGGTTTCGATTTCCTTGCGGATTTCGTTGACTTCTTCCGCGGTAAGATCGTCAGCGCTGCGGGTCCAGTCAACACCGGTGGTGTCGAGGATCTGGAGCGCAGTATAACGGCCAATACCGAAGATGTAAGTCAGGGCGATATCCACCCGCTTGCCTCTGGGGAGGTCAACACCAGCAATTCGAGCCACAATCTACTCCTGCTTCGCTTAGCCCTGGCGCTGCTTGTGCCGGGGGTTTTCGCAAATGACTCTAAGGATGCCCTTGCGCCGAATCACCTTGCACTTAGGGCACATCTTTCTGACAGAAGGCCTGACTTTCATGATAGACTCCATAAGTCTGGGATCGTTCTGACACATCACATTCCGGCAGCACTCCGGCTACCAGAACGGAGGTGAGTACCATCCCGTTCCGTAAGCAGTCAATACAATTCTCACCGTATTGACGTTATTTATTCGGACAGACTGAGTATCTCAGGTCCGTTGGACGTGATGGCGACACTGTGTTCGAAGTGGGCAGAAAGCTTTCTGTCCCGCGTTACGGCGGTCCAGTTGTCTTCCAGCACATCCACCTCGTAAGAACCGACTGTCACCATCGGCTCAATGGCAAGCACCATGCCCACCTTCAGAGGTACCCCGGGCAGTCCGGGCGGAACGAAGTTGGGAATTTCCGGCCGCTCATGCAGGCGTGTGCCTATGCCATGCCCCACAAAACGCCGCACCACGCCGAACCCGTTAGATTCCACATGCTGCTGCACCGCGCGGGAGATGTCATACAGGCTGTTCCCGGAACATGCCTGCGCTATTCCCAGCATGAGCGATTCCCTTGTCACGTCCATAAGCCGGGTTGCCTCTTCCGAAATGTTTCCCACAGCAAAGGTTCTGGCGGAATCTCCGAAGAACCCCTGGTAGATGACACCCATGTCAAAGCTGACAATGTCACCCTCCTGCAGCACCCGCTCGGAAGGAAAACCGTGGACGATCTCTTCATTCACCGAACAGCAAAGGGCAAACGGAAAACCGCAATACCCCTGAAACGCAGGACGCACACCGAACTGCTTGCACAGATTCTGCGTTATGTCCTCAAAAAACATGGTCTTGACGCCAGGGCGAACATGCTCGCCAAGCACGTCAAGAATCGTTGCCACAATTCGATTGGCCTCCCGCAGGAGGCCAATCTCTTTGTCATTCTTCAGAAACACACCGCGGAATTTCTTCACAGGCTACTTCCTGGCCTTACCTTTGGACCGATTCATCAGTCCCTCGTACTGGCGGGAAATCATGTGCGATTCCACCTGAGACATAAAGTCCATGGCCACGCCCACAACGATAAGCAAACTTGTGCCACCGAAGTAGAACGGAACATTCAGGTTGGCGATAAGCAACATGGGAAGTACGCATATCGCGGCTATATAGAAGGAGCCCCACAGCGTGATGCGGCTGAGCACCCTGTCTATGTATTCTCTGGTCTTTCCGCCGGGGCGGATACCGGGAATGAAGCCCCCTGCGTTCTTCAGGTTCTCCGCAATATCCTTGGGATCAAAGATGATGGCGGTATAGAAGAAGCAGAAGAAGATGACCAGTGCCACAAAGAGCACATTGTACAGCACGGAGTTCGGCGAGAACAACGCGGTTACCTGCTGCAGTATCTCCGACCCCTGAGCAAACGAACCGATGGTCGCGGGGAACATCAGCAGGCTGGAGGCGAAGATGGGCGGAATAACACCGGCAGTGTTAATCCGCAACGGCAGATGCGTGGTCTGACCGCCGAACATTTTGCGACCCATCTGCCGCTTGGCATAATGGATGGGTATGCGACGCTGCCCACGCTCCATGAACACGATGAACACCAGCACCCCTGCCATCAGCGCAAGAATGAGCAGTCCGACAAACACGGAAAGCTCGCCTGCACCGATAAGGCTGAAGGAGTTCATGATAGCGCCGGGTAACCCGGCAACTATGCCCGCAAAGATGATAAGGGAAATTCCGTTCCCTATGCCCTTTGCGGTTATCTGTTCACCAATCCACATGATGAACACGGTTCCGGCGGTAAGCGTGAGGATAGTGATGAGACGGAAGCCCCACCCGGCACTCAACACGATGGGGGCACCCGTGGGGCTGGTCATACTCTCCAGACCCACGGCAATGCCGAACCCCTGCACAATGGTGATGAGCACCGTTGCATAGCGGGTCCACTGTGTAATCTTTTTACGCCCGGCAGCCCCTTCTTCCTTGGCAATCCGCTTCAGATCGGGAGAAACCACCTGAAGCAGCTGCATGATGATGGAGGCGGAGATGTAGGGCATAATTCCGAGGGCGAAAATCGAAAGGGTTCGAAGTCCGCCCCCGGAGAACATGTCGAGCATGCCGAACAGGGTGTTTTCGACGCTGGCGAAGAATTCGGACAGTGATGCGGTATCCACACCCGGCACCGGCACATGGATGCCGAGACGGTAAACGGCAAGCAACAGGAAGGTCCACAACAACTTCTTCTTCAGTTCTGGCATTCTGGCCAGGTTCTCAACACCACTGAGCGCCACGTTTTACCTACCCTTCAAGCGCCTTGGCTTCGCCACCGGCGTTTTGGATTTTCTCAATGGCGGACGCACTGAACTTGTGTGCCTCCACCTTCAGGGCCACGGAGATGTCTCCACGGCCGAGAACCTTGACGGCAGCACCGTTCGTTGCCAGACCGCTGGCGTAAATGTCTTCCAGAGACACTTCAGCCTTGCCGGCAAACACTTCCACCAACCGGTCAAGATTAACCACATCGTAGTCGTTCTTGAAGAGGTAGTTGGAGAAGCCGCGCTTGGGCAGGCGACGCTGCAGGGGCATCTGGCCGCCTTCAAAACCGGGGCGTACACCGCCGCCGGCGCGGGCGTTCTGGCCCTTATGGCCCTTACATGCCGTCTTGCCCATACCGGAGCCGGAGCCGCGGCCCACGCGCTTGCGGGACTTGCGTTCTTCGGCAAAGGGATAGAGTTCGTGAAGCTGCATTACTCCGTGACCTCCACCAGATGGGAAACCTTGGCGATATTGCCGCGCACGGCGGCATTGTCCTCAAACTGCTTTTCCTGACGGATCCGCTTCAGTCCAAGCGCATCAAGAACCTTGCGCTGCTTGGGGGTGGTGCAGATCCGGCTGCGTACAAGCGTAACCTTAATCATGGTCGTAACCCTTACTTCCTGGGAGCTTCCAGCTTCTTGCCGCGCAGTTCGCTCACATGCTCGGCGCTGCGCAGGGAAGTCAGACCGGCCATGGCGGCACGCAGTACGTTGTGGGGGTTGTTGGTGCCGATGGCCTTTGCAAGCACATCATGCACACCAACAGCTTCCATCACGGCGCGCACGGCACCGCCGGCGATGATGCCGGTACCCTTGGAAGCAGGCTTGAGCAGCACGCGGCCAGCGCCGAACGCACCAAGCACTTCGTACGGCAGAGTGCCGTCCACCAAGGGAATGTCAACCATGTCCTTCTTCGCGCGCTCGGTGGCCTTGCGGAGGGCTTCCGGCACTTCCTGGGCCTTGCCCAGTCCGAAACCTACGGAACCCTTACCATCCCCAACGACTACAAGGGCGCTGAAGCTGAAACGACGGCCGCCTTTCACAACCTTTGCAACGCGGTTGAGAGAGACAATCTTTTCTATATAGCCGAGTTCGTTCTGTTCCATGCCAATAACCTACTACCTGTTAGAAATCCAGGCCAGCTTCACGGGCGGCTTCGGCTATGGCCTTAATGCTGCCGTGATAGATGTAGCCGTTGCGGTCGAACACCACGCGGTCAATGTTCTTTTCCTTGGCAAGGCGGGCAATCTCGCTGCCGACCTTTCCGGCACCGGCGATGTTTGCCTTAAGGGCCTCGCCGCTCTTGCCAAGAGTCAGGGTGGAAGCGGCGGCAAGCGTCGCACCTACCTGATCATCCACCAGCTGGGCGTATATGTGCAGGTTAGACCTGAAGACGACCAGACGCGGACGCTCCGCAGTGCCGGAGACTTTCTTACGGATGCGAACCTTGCGCCGCAACCTTTTATCGTTCTTGGACTTCATTTGTCTATACCTGCCTATTTACCAGCAGACTTGCCGGACTTGCGACGAATCTGCTCATTTTCGTACTTGATGCCCTTGCCCTTGTACGGTTCAGGCTGACGCACGCGGCGCAGGGAGGCGGCAAATTCACCCACCATCTGCTTGTCCGCGCCGGAAACGGTCAGCTTGTTCCCTTCGGCCTTCGCTTCGAGCCCGGCGGGAATCTGCATATTTACGGGATGGGAATACCCGACGGCAAGTTCTATTACATCACCCTTTACGGCGACCTTGAAACCAACCCCGATGACTTCCATGGTCTTGGAGAAACCCTTGGATACGCCTTCGATGCAGTTCGCAAGCAGCGTACGGCGCAGGCCGTGCTGTGCACTTGCCTGGCGGCTGTCATTCTTGCGGGTGAGCACGACATGGCCATCGGCCAGTTCGTAGTTCAGGCACGCTTCGACAGGGGTGGTAAGGCTTCCCTTGGGGCCTTTTACCTCAACAACGTCCGCACCGACCTTCACTTCAACGCCGGAAGGGATCGGGATAGGCTGTTTTCCGATTCGAGACATGACTGCACCTGCTACCAGATTTCACAAAGAAGTTCGCCGCCGGTATTGGCGTCCTTAGCGGCGCCACCTTCGAGCAAACCGCGGGAGGTGGACAGGATGCAGATTCCAAGGCCGTTCTGAACCTTGGGAATGTCCTGAGCACCGACGTAGACACGACGACCGGGCTTGGAGATCTTCTTCAGACCGGCGATAACCGGCTTGCCCTTAAGATACTTGAGGGCGATCTTGATCTCGCGTTCAGCTACCGAATAGTCTTCCACGTAACCTTCTGCCTTGAGGATGAGGGCAATGGCTTCCTTCATCTTCGAGCGCGGCACACTCACTTCCTGATGCAGGGCCAAGTGCGCGTTGCGGATACGCGTAAGCATATCAGCAATAGGATCAGTCAGCATGTAATTCTCCTTGTGACTTTACCAGCTCGACTTGCGAACACCGGGCAGTTCGCCACGCAGGGACATGTTGCGGAAGCAGATACGGCAGATGCCGAACTTCCGCATGTATGCGCGGGGACGCCCGCAAATGGGACAACGGTTATACGCGCGTGCGCTGAACTTAGGCTTGCGCGTTGCTTTAACTTCAAGCGATGTACGGGACACAGCTGTTCCTCCTTACTTCTTGAAGGGCATGCCCAGCTGATCCAGCAGGAACTTGCCTTCTTTGTCAGTGGTCGCGGTGGTTACGATGGTAATGTTCATACCCTTCGGGTTGTCCACGCGGTCCACTTCAAGTTCGGGGAAAATGGTGTGTTCCTTGATGCCGAGGGTAAAGTTCCCACGGCCATCAAAGCCACGATCCGGAATCCCGCGGAAGTCACGGACTCGGGGCAGCGCGAAGTTTACCAGCTTGTCAAGAAAATCCCACATCATGTCCTTGCGAAGCGTCACGCGGCAGCCGATGGGCATGCCTTCACGCAGCTTGAACGCGGCGATGGACTTCTTGGCACGGGTGACTACGGCCTTCTGCCCGGCAATGGCGGTGAGCTCCTTAACAGCTTCTTCAAGAAGCTTGTTGTTGTTGCTCGCCTCGCCAAGACCGATGTTCAGGGAGATCTTTTCCAGCCCGGGAACCTGCATGGAGCTCTTGTACTGGAACTCCTTCTGCAGGGCCGGCACCACAGTTTCATTATAGATCTGTTGCAGACGGTTCATCGTCTTTCACCCTATCCAATGATTTCGTTGCACTTTTTGCAGAAGCGGACTTTCTTGCCGTCTTCGGTGTAACGATAGCCAACCTTGGTAGGATTGGCGCAGGCGTCACACATGACCATCACGTTGGACACGTGAATGGGCGTTTCCTTTTCGACAATGCCGCCGGGCTGTTGCAGGTAGGGGTTGGCCTTGGTGTGGCGCTTAACCATGTTCACCTGCTCGACAAGCACACGATCCTTCTTGCGAAGCACCTTGAGCACCTTGCCGATCTTGCCCTTATCCTTACCGGAGACAACCATAACCTTGTCGTCTTTGTGTACACGATACTGTTTCATGGTCATCTCCTACAGAACCTCGGGTGCGAGGGATACGATCTTCATGAACCCCTTGCCGCGCAGTTCGCGGGCAACGGGTCCGAAGATGCGGGTTCCGACAGGCTCGCCCTGCTTGGAAAGCACAACGGCGGCGTTGGAGTCGAACTTGATGTAGGAGCCATCGGCACGACGAATTTCCTTCTTCGTGCGTACGATAACGGCCTTCATCACATCCCCTTTCTTTACCTTTGCATGAGGCATAGCCTCTTTCACGGAGACAACGATGATATCGCCCACCGAGGCATACCGGCGATGAGAACCGCCGAGTACCTTGATGCAGGCAACCTTCTTGGCACCGGAATTGTCGGCTACTTCAAGAGTAGATTCTACCTGGATCATCGTAAACCCCTAAACGGCTTTTTCCAAAATGGATACCAGATGCCAGCGCTTGTTGCGGCTCAGCGGGCGAAACTCCACGATCTTCACCTTGTCACCCATGCCGCACTCATTGTTGGGGTCGTGGGCGGTGAACTTCTTCCTGCGGCGGATGTACTTCTTCAGCAGGGGATGCTTGACCAGCGTTTCAACGCGAACAACAATGGTCTTGTCGTTCTTGTCGCTTACAACAGTGCCGACGAGCGTTCTGCCGTTATGCTTTACAATAGCTTCGGACATACTACGCTCCCTTTTCCTTCAGGATAGTCAGTATACGCGCAATGTTGCGCTTGGTTTCCGGGAGGCTTGCAGTGCTCTTCAACTGTGCTGTTGCATGCTTGAAGCGCAGGTCAAACAGTTCCTTGCGCGATTCTTCAAGCTTGGTCTTCAGCTCTTCGGCACTGAGCTTTCTCAATTCTTCAGAGTTCATTTATACCCCCTCCTTCACGACGATAGCGGTCTTGATGGGGAGCTTATAGGCGGCACGGGAAAGTGCCTCCTTGGCAAGTTCAATGTCCACGCCCTTGATTTCGTACAGAATACGGCCGGGCTTCACAGGGGCAAACCACCCGCAGGGAGCGCCCTTACCCTTACCCTGACGAACTTCAAGAGGCTTGCTGGTCTTTACGCGGTCGGGGAAGACACGAATCCAGACCTTGCCGCCACGCTTGATGTGACGGATCATGGCGATACGGGCTGCTTCAATCTGCTGATTGGAGAGCTTGCCATGTTCCAGAGCCTTCAGGCCAACATCACCGAAAGCCACGCTGTTGCCGCGAAGAGCCTTGCCCTTCAGGCGACCAGTCTGGTGCTTACGGAATTTAGATCTCTTGGGCATCAGCATTACTGCGTTACCTCACTGTCAAGGATTTCACCTTTGAAGATCCAGACCTTGACGCCGATGATGCCGTACGTGGTGGTGGCTTCGGCAAAGCCGTAGTCGATATCGGCACGCAGCGTCTGCAGCGGCACGCGACCTTCGCGGTACCACTCGCTGCGGGCGATTTCGGCTCCGGCCAGACGACCGGCGCAACCGACCTTAATGCCCTCCGCGCCGAACTTGCGCGCCATGGAAACGGTGCGCTTCATGGCACGGCGGAAAGCAACGCGGCGTTCCAGCTGCTGGGCAATGCTTTCGGCAACCAACTGGGCATCGGTTTCAGGGCGACGAATCTCGTTGACTTCGATGGAAAACTCGCGGCCGAACTTCTTGCGCAGATCGGCACGCAGCTTTTCAATCTCAACACCCTTACGACCAATGACAATACCGGGACGAGCGGTGGAAAGAATCAGGCGAACCTTACCACCGGCGCGTTCGAGTTCGATGTTGGCAATACCGGCGTGGAAGAGAGCCTTCTTCACGTATTTGCGAATCTTGTCGTCTTCGTAAACGAAGGCCGGGTATTCCTTGTTGCTGAACCAGCGGGACTTCCAAATCTTGTTGTACCCGAGCCGGAACCCGAACGGATGTACTTTCTGACCCATAACTGTATCCTATTTAGCTTCAAGAATTACAGTGATGTGGCTGGTACGCTTCTTCACGCTTGTGGCGCGGCCCTGTGCTCGGGGAAGAAAACGTTTCCAGGTGGGGCCTTCGTTAACGATAACCTGCTTGACCACCATCGCGTCCACATCAACGCCGGGCATCTGCTCTGCGTTTGCCACTGCGGAATGAAGCACCTTGTAGATGATTCCGGCAGCCTTCTGCGGGGTGAGTTTCAGGATATTCAGCGCGTCTTCCACAGGCAGTCCGTTCACATTACGGGCCACCAGGCGCGTCTTGCGCGGAGAAACGCGGATAAACTTTGCAGTAGCTTGGGCTTGCATTGTACTCACCTACCTATCGCTTGGCCTTGCTCTTCTTGTCGGCGGCATGGCCGTAGTAGGTACGCGTGGGAGCAAATTCACCCACTTTGTGCCCTACCATGTTTTCCGTAACGAAAACAGGAATGAACTTCTTGCCGTTATGTACCGCGAAGGTAAGGCCCACCATTTCAGGAAGGATGGTGGAACGGCGGGACCAGGTCTTAATGACGCGGCGGTCGCCGGATTCCTGTGCCTTCTCGACCTTCTTCATCAGATGGCCGTCCACGAAGGGACCTTTTTTAAGAGACCTTGGCATATTCTACTCCTACTTCTGACCGCGACGCTTGATGATAAGCTTGGAAGAAGCCTTCTTCTTGTCGCGGGTCTTGTAGCCCTTGGTGGGAATACCCCAGGGGGTAACCGGATGACGACCACCGGAACTGCGGCCTTCACCACCACCAAGGGGATGGTCAACCGGGTTCATGGCAACGCCGCGAACCTTGGGACGACGACCGAGCCAACGGTTGCGCCCTGCCTTGCCCAGAGAGATGTTCTCATGGTTCACGTTGCCTACCTGCCCCACGGTTGCGATGCAGGAAAGCAGAACCTTGCGAACTTCGCCGGAGGGCATGCGCAGCAGTGCGTACTTGCCTTCCTTTGCAATGAGCTGGGCATAGGAACCGGCTGCGCGGCAGAACTGCCCGCCACGGCCGGGTGCCAGCTCGATGTTGTGGATGACGGTACCCACGGGAATCTTGCCCATGGGCAATGCGTTGCCGGGCTTGATGTCCACGGTATCACCGGCTTCCACCTTATCGCCCTGCTGGATGCCCAGCGGAGCCAGTATGTAGCGCTTTTCGCCGTCTGCGTAGTGCAGAAGAGCGATGCGTGCGGTGCGGTTGGGGTCGTATTCAATGTGGGCTACGGTAGCCGGAATGCCCACCTTGTCACGCTTGAAGTCGACGATACGGTACAGGCGCTTGTGCCCGCCGCCACGGCGACGCATGGTGACACGACCATAGCTGTTACGGCCAGCCTTACTGGTAAGGCCGACAGTAAGAGACTTCTCAGGGGTGCTGCGCGTTACTTCCTCAAAGTCGGAGACGGTCTGGAAGCGACGACCCGGAGAAGTAGGCTTAAGCTTGCGAACTGCCATTGCTTACACTCCCTCGAAGAAATCGATTTTTTCTCCGGGGGCCAGCGTAACATACGCCTTCTTGTACCCGGAGATCTGGCCGACGGTGCGTCCCTGTCGTACACGAGCCATAGGCTTGTGCTTCACCACGTTAACGCCAGCAACCTTTACGTTGTAGGCTTCTTCAACAGCCTTCTTTATCTCAATCTTGTTCGCGCGGGGATCGACAAAGAACGTCACCTGCTCGCCGGCTTCCTTCAGGAAGGTCGCCTTTTCAGAGATAAGAGGCTTGATAAGGATCTGTGTGTAGTTCATATCATGACCCTCTTACTTCAGTCGTTCCTGAACGGGTTCCACGGCGCTCTCCAGCAGCACGAGCTGCTTATGGCGAAGCACGTCATAGACGTTCAGCTGTTCGACGTTCTGCACGGTAATACCGGGCAGGTTGCGAGCAGAAAGCGCGAGCTTTTCATCCGCACCGTTGGCGATGATCAGCGCCCTGCCCAGACCGAGCTTGCTCACCACATCGGCCATGAGCTTGGTCTTTACTTCGGGCAGGTCAATGCTCTTCACCACCATCAGCGATTCGGCGGCAAGGCGGGAAGAAAGGGCCATGCGCATGGCAAGGCGGCGCACTTTCTTGTTCACCTTGAAGCTGTAGTCGCGGGGCTGCGGGCCGAAAACGATGGCACCGCCGCGCCAGATGGGCGAACGGGAGGAACCGGAACGGGCACGGCCGGTACCCTTCTGGCGCCAAGGCTTGGCACCGCCGCCGCTTACGTCGGCGCGGGTCTTCACGGCATGGGTGCCTGCACGCATGGCGGCACGCTGTGCACGAACCACAAGGTTCAGTATTTCCGGCTTTACCTCGACCTCGAACACTTCAGGAGCCAAGGTGATGTCGCCGGCTTCCGTCTTGTTCTGATCGTATACTTTTACAACAGCCACTGTAGTACCCCTTTACTGCTTGCGAACCATTACCAGACCATTCTTGGGACCGGGAACGGCACCCTTGATCAGGATCAGGTTTTCATCGGCGCGCACAGCGACGACTTCGAGGTTGATGACGGTTGTACGCTCGTCGCCCATGTGGCCTGCCATCTTCTTGCCCTTGATGATCTTGCCGGGCTCGGTGTTGTTACCGATGGAACCGGGGGAACGATGTACCTTCTCGTGACCGTGGCTCGCGGGCATACCGCCGAAGTTCCAACGCTTCATGACGCCCTGGAACCCCTTACCAATGGAAGTGCCGGTAACCTTCACCTTGTCGCCGGGATTAAAAATCCCGACAGTGACGGCCTGGCCCACTTCGAGCTCGGGGGCGTTTTCCAGGCGGATTTCGCGAGTGTTGCGGTACAAGCCTGCGCCAGCCTTATCGAAATGGCCGCGCATCGGCTTGGAAACGTGCTTATCCTTGGCTACGCCAAAGGCAATCTGCACGGCGTTATATCCATCAGAGGCCGCATCCTTGACCTGGATGACGGGGCAGGGGCCAGCTTCGATGACGGTACAGGCTACTGCCGAACCATCATTGACGAAGATGCGCGTCATGCCCAACTTGCGGCCCAAGATTCCCATATTCTCAGCCATGACTACCTCTCGCTAGAGTTTGATTTCTACGTCCACGCCAGCGGGCAGACTCAGCTTACCAAGTGCATCCACGGTCTGCTGGGTGGGCTCAAGGATATCCATGAGCCGCTTGTGAATGCGCATTTCGAACTGCTCGCGAGACTTCTTGTCTACATGAACGGAACGGTTGACCGTGTACTTGTGGATGTTGGTGGGGAGGGGAATAGGACCCGCAACCCCAGCGCCCGTGTTGCGCGCCGTATCTACGATTTCAGCCACAGCCTTGTCCAGGATGCGGTAATCGTAAGCTTTCAGCTTGATCCTGATACGATCACTGCTAACAGTCGTCATAGTTTATTACTCCATGATTCGGGAAACAGTACCCTTGCCTCTGGGCGCTCCGTGAGGTGGAGCGCACCCTGCCTTTCAGGCGATAGGCAGTAAATTCCTCACAAACGATGGCTGCTCGCCGGACTCACGCCCGCGTGTAACGGTCGCGCGCGCCTTGGCTGTGCTGGCCTTGCGGTCCGACGAAAACGAGGGTGGCCACGACTTCGCTTGCGAAATCATGCGTTCTTAGGAGGAGGATGGAGGAAGAAGGATGGGTTGACATGGACCTTTTTCAGTCCGGCAACACCCCTTGTACTTCTCTCCGCCTGTCGCGAAGAACGCCCACGTTGTCGCCAGCCTGGTTCCGGAAGTTCATCCGGACAGGTGGTCCAACAGGTTTCCTAAATGCAGGTGCTTTCGCACCCTTTTGTTGTATGTGCGCCAGCCGGGAGCACGCTCCCGGGACAGCACGACATTCCTGCAGCATTTAGCAACGCCTGCAAATGTCAAACAACAGCAGGACAGACTCGATCTGCCCTTTGTTCCCCCCAGGGTAAGGAGGAGACTACTGACGGACGGGGATCCGTCCGTGCAGCGAAGGAGATGTATACAGCCACCCGTAGCGGGCGTCAAGTCGAAAACATGATTTTTTGCCGACCTTCAAAAAAAACCCGGCACCCCTTTCGGGATGCCGGGTTGCAGGTCGATTATATCCGGCTACTAGGCGTTCTTTGCCTTGATGCCTTCTGCAATGGAAGCAGGTACCGGCTCGTAGTGGTCAAACTGCATGGTAAAGGTCGCCCGGCCCTGCGTCTTGGAACGCAGGTCGGTCGCATAGCCGAACATTTCGCTCAGCGGAACCATGCAGCTCACCACCTGAGCGCCTGCACGGCCTTCCATACCCTGCACACGGCCACGACGACCATTCAGGTCGCCCATCACATCGCCGAGGTACTCGTCGGGAGTAACCACTTCAACAGACATGATGGGTTCCAGAATCTGGGGACCAGCCTTGCGCATAGCTTCCTTCACCGCCATGGAACCGGCAATGTAGAAGGCCTGCTCAGAAGAGTCCACGTCATGGTAAGAACCGAATACCAGCGTCACCTTCACGTCCACAGTGGGGAACCCTGCGGAAACACCGCTCTTGAGCGCTTCCTGAATACCCTTGTCGACAGCGGGAATGTATTCCTTGGGAATAACACCGCCGGTGATGCCGTTCACGAACTCGTAGCCCTTTTCCGGGTTGGGTTCCACTTCGATGACAACGTGACCGTACTGGCCGCGGCCACCGGACTGCTTGGCATACTTGTGGTCTTCCTTGGCTGCCTTGGTGATGGTTTCGCGGTATGCAACCTGGGGCTTGCCCACGTTGGCATTCACGCTGAACTCACGGGTAAGGCGGTCCACGATGATTTCCAGATGCAGCTCGCCCATGCCGGCGATAAGGGTCTGCCCTGTTTCATCGTCACCCTTCACGCGGAAGGACGGGTCTTCCTTGGCGAGCTTTGCCAGAGCGGCGGAAAGCGCGTCACGGTCGGCCTTGGTCTTGGGCTCGATGGCAACTTCGATAACCGGCTCGGGGATATCCAGCGATTCCAGGCGCACGGGGCGGTCTACGGAACACGCCGTGTCACCGGTGGAAACGTTCTTCATGCCCACCACGGCCACGATGTCGCCTGCACCGGCCCACTTGATTTCCTCACGCTTGTTGGCGTGCATCTTCAGCAGGCGGCCCACACGTTCCTTCTTGCCGGTGTTGGCGTTCAGGATGGTCATGCCGGACTCGATGAAGCCGGAATAGATGCGCACAAAGGAGAGGTGACCGATATAGGGGTCGGACATGAGCTTGAACACCAGCGCGGCCAGCGGTTCGCTGTCTTTGCAGGGGCATTCGTACTTCACTTCGTCCTTGTCGGGGTCAGTGCCCACCATGGCCGCAATGTCCACAGGGCTGGGCAGGAAGTCGATCACCGCATCCAACAGGGGCTGCACGCCCATGTTACGGAATGCGGAACCGCACAGCACCGGCACGATGGAACGACGTATGGTGGCAAGACGCACCGCGCTCTTTATTTCCTCAACGGTGAGTTCTTCACCGCCAAGGTACTTTTCGAGCAGGGCTTCGTCTTCTTCCGCAACGGCTTCAATCATCTCGAAGCGCTTTTCATCAAACATGTCCTGCATGTCGGCCGGAACAGGCTTGATTTCAAACTCGGCACCCTTGGATGCCTTATCATAATAGATAGCGTGGCCCTGAATGAGGTCCACGATACCTTCATAATGATCTTCAGAACCGATAGGCAGCTGAAGCGGAATGGGCTTGGCGCCCAGACGCCCCTTGATCATGGATACGCAACGCCAGAAGTTGGCGCCGATGCGGTCCATCTTGTTCACGAAGCATATACGCGGAACGCCGTAGCGGTCGGCCTGACGCCACACCGTTTCGGACTGGGGCTCCACACCGGCAACGGAGTCGAACACGCATACGGCACCGTCGAGCACGCGCAGGGAACGTTCCACTTCCATAGTGAAGTCCACGTGCCCGGGGGTGTCGATGATGTTAATACGGTGTTCATTCCAGAAACAGGTGGTTGCGGCGGAGGTAATGGTGATGCCGCGCTCCTGCTCCTGCTCCATCCAGTCCATGGTGGCCTGACCGTCGTGCACTTCGCCCAGCTTGTGGGACACGCCGGTGTAGAACAGGATTCGTTCCGTGGTCGTCGTCTTGCCGGCATCAATGTGGGCCATGATGCCGATGTTCCTCTGCATGGGAATAGCTACTTTTCTTGCCACGCTACGTCTCCAGCACTACCAGCGGTAATGAGCGAAAGCCTTGTTGGCTTCGGCCATACGGTGGGTGTCTTCTTTCTTCTTCACGGCACCGCCGCGGTTGTTGTAGGCGTCCAGCAGCTCGGCGGAAAGGCGGTTTACCATGCCCTGCTCGCCGCGACCACGGGAATAAGTGATCAGCCAGCGGATGGACAGGGAAACCTGACGGTCGGGACGTACTTCCAGCGGCACCTGATAGGTAGCGCCGCCTACGCGGCGGGACTTAACTTCCAGATGGGGCTTCACGTTCTCGACCGCGCGCTCAAAGGAGCGGATGGCGTCCTCGCCGGTCTTGTCGGCGAGCACTTCGAGGGCCTTGTAGAAAATCTTTTCGGCCGTACCCTTCTTGCCGTCATACATAAGACGGTTGACGAAACGGGCAGCAAGGCGGCTACCGTATACCGGGTCGGGCAGAATCTCACGCTTTGGGATGGGACCTTTACGAGGCATAGTATCTTACTCCAATATCTACTTGGGCCGCTTGGCACCGTACTTGGAACGACCCTGACGGCGATCACTTACGCCGGAGGTATCGAGGGTACCGCGAACGATGTGGTAGCGGACACCGGGAAGGTCTTTCACGCGGCCACCACGTATCATGACAACAGAGTGCTCCTGAAGGTTGTGACCTTCACCGGGGATATAAGCGGTAACTTCCATGCCGTTGGTGAGGCGCACACGGGCGACCTTACGAAGAGCGGAGTTGGGCTTCTTGGGGGTGGTGGTGTACACGCGGGTACAAACACCGCGGCGCTGGGGGCATGCCTGAAGAGCAGGAGTCTTTCTCCGCTTGGCTACCGCCTTGCGCTCTTTGCGAATGAGCTGGTTAATAGTGGGCATTTTTCCTCCGTAGGAAAGTATCAAAGTCTTGCGCTCAGTTAAGACGCACGGCAATACGCCTCTGCCGACAGCATGTCAAGCAAAGGTATATCCACACTCCCCTCCCCGGCCAGCATGTCCGGAGCGGCAGCATGTCCTGCGTCATTCCAAACGGGGACATCGATGCAGCCCAGCAGCCCGCTTGGCATCGAAAATCAGACCCGTGAAAATGCAACAGGGTTCATTAAGCCTTTTTCAAAACCTGTTCAAGCA
>CAYRLL010000027.1:30740-31895 GCA_964425115.1 uncultured Desulfovibrio sp.
CGAAGTTTTTGCACTTGACTTTTTGTCTATTTTTTCACAAGACCTTTCACACGTGGCAAGGACTACGGCGACGATGTCTTTATACCGGATGCAGTCACAGCCGGAAGACAGGCAAACCGGTCACTGCCCCTAAGATTTTCCTTATGGCATTTACGGATTTGCGGGCTCTCGCTGCGCTGAATCCCACGGGAAACAACTCATTATATTTTCGGAGGAAGGAATTATGTCCAAGCTGGTCCCCCCGCATGGTGGAAAAGGCCTTGTATGCTGCCTTCTCGAAGGTGCCGAACGTGAAGCTGAACTGAAGAAGGCCGCTGGCCTGAAGCAGCTTGAAATCTCTGGCCGCGCCAAGGGCGACCTGATCATGATGGGCATCGGCGGCTTCTCTCCGCTGAACGGCTTCATGGGCAAGGCCGACTGGAAGGGCGTGTGCGAAAACTTCACCATGGCTGACGGCACCTTCTGGCCCGTGCCTGTTACCCTGGACGCCGACAAGTCCTTTGCTGACACCGTTGCCGTGGGCGAAGAAATCGCTCTCGTGCGCAAGGGTCAGGTATTCGCCACCATGAAGGTCACCGAAAAGTTCGAAATGACCGAAGCCGACAAGAAGTGGGAATGCGAGAAGGTCTTCAAGGGCGAGGGCGCTGACTCCGCTGACGACAAGTTCTGGGCCGTTGCTCTGGAAGACCATCCCGGCGTGCAGATGGTTATGGCTCAGAAGGAAGTTAACCTTGCCGGTCCCGTTAAGGTTCTCTCCGAAGGCGAATACCCCACCGAATACAAGGGTGTTTACCTGCGTCCCGCAGAAGTGCGCGCCATGTTCGAAGAACGCGGCTGGGCCAACGTTGCTGCTCTGCAGCTGCGTAACCCCATGCACCGCTCGCATGAGTTCCTTGCCAAGATCGCCATCGAAGTATGTGACGGCGTGCTGATCCACTCCCTGATCGGCAACCTGAAGCCCGGCGACATTCCCGCAGACGTGCGCGTGAAGGCCATTGACTGCCTCGTTGAGCACTACTTCGTGAAGGCCAACGTCATTCAGGCCGGCTACCCCCTCGACATGCGTTACGCCGGTCCCCGTGAAGGCCTGCTCCACGCCACCTTCCGCCAGAACTACGGCGTGAACAACATGCTCATCGGCCGCGACCACGCCGG
>CAYRLL010000028.1:0-3565 GCA_964425115.1 uncultured Desulfovibrio sp.
CAATGGGGGTGCGGATAAGCTCTGCCAAGGCACCCGCATATTCCACGCCCGTAGGACCGCCGCCCACCACGGCAAAGGTGAGCATGCGCCGTTGCGCGTCCGGGTCCGGTTCGTGCGCGGCCAGTTCAAAGCGGGTGAGGATGTGGTTGCGCAGGGCAATGGCCTGTTCCAGCGACTTCAGCCGGAAGGCATGCTCCTCTGCCCCGTGCACGCCGTAGAATTCGGTATTACTGCCCATGGCGAGGATAAGGTAGTCGTAGGGCACGTCTCCGTGGTCCGTGTGCACCATGCGGGCATGGCAGTCCACGCCGGTAACGCAGGCAAGGCGGAAATCCACGTTATCCATGCGCCGGAATACCCCGCGCAGCGGATAGGCTATCTGCTCCGGCTCCAGTTCGGCAGCCGCCACCTGATACAGCAGCGGCAGAAAGGTGTGGTAATTGTTCCTGTCCAGAACCAGCACCTCCACCTCCGGCGCGCGCGAAAGGGTACGCGCGGCCCACAGCCCTGCGAACCCTCCTCCCGCTATGACCACCCGCTTTCGCCCCGGCGAATGGTATCCGCTCATGCCCTGTTCCCCGTCCGCACGGAAAGGCCTCCGTCCGATGCCTTGACCCTGTCGATAAGATTTTCCACGTCCACCACCAGCGCGTCCTTTTCTCCCAGCATGCCGTAACCGAGAATGGGTATCTGGTAAATTTCCCGCACGGGAATGGTAAATCCGGTCACCACGGCCTGCTGCTGCCCCACCACCTCGTCAATGAGCAGCGCGGCGCGGCAATCGCCCACACGCACCACTATGGTGTGCAGATAACCGTCCTCTCCGGGCTGTGATGGCAGGCCGAAATACTCCGCCAGCGGGATGATGGGGCAGGTTTCGCCCCGCACGCTCACGGCCCGCGAACCATCGGGGAACTCCACCGTGTCTTCCGCCCGTGCGGCAAACACCTCCACCACGTCCCGGCTGGGAATAATGAATGTTTCCGAACCGATGCGGGTTATCAGGGCGTCCACAATGCCTTCGTTCACCGAGCGGTCCAGCGGGATGGAGATAAGAAACTCCGTGCCCCGCCCCAGTTCGCTCATCACACGCACTTCGCCGCCCAGCTGCTCTTTCACGGCGGTTACCACGGCATCCATGCCCACGCCCCGGCCGGAGATATCTGTCACCTGCTCAGCCGTGGAAAAGCCCGAGGCCATGATGAACTGAAAAAGCTCCTCATCGCTGTATGGGCGTCCCTCTTCCAGCAGACCTCTTTCCCGCGCTTTGTGCCGGATGCGCTCCGGATTCAGCCCGCGCCCGTCGTCCCGGATGGAAAGATAAGCCATATCGCCCTTGCGGTAGGCGTGCAGCCGCACCGTTCCCGTGGGAGGCTTGCCCGCAAGCTGCCTCTCCTCCGGGGTTTCCACGCCGTGGTCCACGGCGTTGCGCAGCATATGCACCAGCGGCTCGTTGAGATTCTCCACGATCATCTTGTCCAGTTCAAGATCGTCGCCTTCCACCAGCAGTTCTATTTTCTTGTTCACCTTCTGCGCAGTGCTGCTCACCAGCCTGTGCAACGGCACGAAAATCTGCTTGAGCGGCACCAGACGGATATGGTCCACCTCTGCCTTGATGCGCCCGATAACCGTATCCATCTCGCGCAGCCCGGAAATGGTGGCGCTGTCCAGATTCTTGTTCTGGGAAATAACGGCATAGCTCACCATGAGCTTGCCCACCCAATCGATAAGGTTGTCCAGCTTTTCGGTGTTCACCCGCACGGAAACGATGCCGTCCCGCCTGCCCCTTCCCGGAGCATTGCCGTTCGCAGGCACGCCCGGCTGCGGCTGCGCACCGGCTGCGCCCTGAGAGGCTTCCCCGGTATATTCCCCTGCCGTTCCGGAGACTGCTTCCGTGCCGTCACCATCTGCCATGTCTGCATATGCACGGGCATGGACGGGTTCCTGCCCGTGCTCCGCGCCGGAGGCAGGCTGCGCTTCCCTGCATGCTGCGGATCCGGGATCGGCTGCACAGGCACGACGCTGTTCAGCCGCCTGTGCCTGCTCCAGCGCTGCGGCAGTTGCACGCGCCTCAAGCTCGCGCGCCTTCTGGTCCACAAATCCCCCCATGGCGTAAAGCAGACGTTTGTGCGCCTCACACACACCCAGCAACGCGGTCACCAGCTCCGGCGTGACGGGCTGAATGCCGTCGCGGAGCATGTCCAGAAGGGTAATAAGCTGCGCGGAGGTCAGCTTGAGGTGCGAAACCCCCAGCAGGTTCAGCACAGAGGAAACATTGTCCGGCCTGCCGTCCCGCTCCAGATTGAGCACGGCGGACTCCATCTGCTCAATGCAGGCGTTGATCACGTCCTTCATGCCTGCCCCCCGCTGCCCGTCCCTGCGGGAGAAATGCCGGAAGAAGCGGCTTCTCCCGCAACGGCTGCCGCATGTTCATGCTCCGTGAACAATGCCCCGTAACCCCATCCATGAAAGGTGCCGCGAACATACGGGCACATGCCCGCCACATGGATGGGAAACCGCCCGGCATACGCTTCCAGCATCTCCCACAGCCCGGAACCCACGGAACGCACGCCGGAAAAATCCAGAACAAGGGGCACGCCCGTCTCCTGCCTTTCCAGCACATCCTGCAGCACCCGGCACTGCTCAGGCAGATGCACACGCGGCATGGCTATGGCGGCGGTTACAACGCCGCTGCCCGCTGTCAGCCGCACACCGTCTTTTCCGGTTTCCTCCTGCACGGCGCGCGGCTCGCTGAGGCTGCGGATACGCTCCAGCACCCCTTCCATCTCGTCCTGTGGTCCGCCTCCGGTGTCACGAATCTGCTCAATGACCTGAAAAACCATGTTCACGGCGGTAATGGCGGCGCTGCTCACGGCATCGTCCAGCTCCACGTCGCCCGACTGAATCTTCTTGAGAAAACTCTCCACCTTGTGCGTGAAGGTGGATGCCGTTTCAAACCCGCCCAGAAATCCGGTAACGCCCTTAATGGTATGCAGCGGGCGCGACAGGGCTTCGATGCCGGCGTGCACTTCTCCCGCCCGCATCTGCTCCAGCCCCTCCATCACCTGCGGATAAAACTTGTCGTAGAGTTCACTCATGAACTCTTCAATCTGGTCGTCATCGTGCATGGCTGCGCTCTCTTTCCCGCACGGGCGGTCGGTCAGTCTTCGATAAGTCCCAGCGTCTTCAGCTCGCGGTAGAGCTTTTCCTTGTCGATGGGCTTCACGATGTAGGCAGACGCCTGCCCGGTGTCGAAGGCGCGAAGAACGGTCTGCATGTCGGAAAGCGCCGTGGTCATGATCACCTTGGCGCGGGGCAGCTTGCGCTCGTCTTCCCGGCGGCGGATGATTTCCAGCGCCTCCAGCCCGTTTGTGCCGGGCATCATGATATCCATGAGGATGAGCCTGTAGGGGCGCTCTTCACCGTGTGCCAGTTCAAACGCCTCCAGCGCCTCGCTGCCGTTTACCACGGCATCCACCTCGAACACGGGAGCCAGCATCTTCTCCACAATGATGCGGCTTATGAATTCGTCTTCCACAACCAGTGCACGCATACCCTCTCCGAA
>CAYRLL010000028.1:3665-13326 GCA_964425115.1 uncultured Desulfovibrio sp.
GTATTGTTACTACCTTGCGGAGAACACATGAAGTATTTTTTCAAAACTCCGCGTCACTTGAAATGCTGGGACATTACTGTATCATCTTTTCAGGCGAAAACCGTTCGCCCGCAAGGAGCCGCCGGTGGGAAAACTGCATATAGACGAACTGCGACCGGGCATGCGGCTGCAATCCGATGTTTTTGGCATGCGCAACCGCAAGCTTTTTCCCGCGGGAACCGTGCTGGAAGACCGCCAGATAACCGCCATGAAGGCATGGGGCGTGACCGAGGCGGAAATAGAGGGGGTTACGCGCAAGGACCTTGCCGACCAGCCCGGACCCGAAATACCGCCTCAGATACTGGAAGCCGCACGGGGCGTGGTGGATGACTGCTTCCGGGGCACGCACGCCGGCAACGAATTCATGGAAGAATTCCACCGGCTGTGCGTCCTGCGCACTGCGTTGCGCATTCAGCAGGGCACCTTTTCGCCCATGCTCTCCTCCCAACTGGACGACCTGCGCATTCAGTGCGCCGAACGGGATGCCGAACGACGCCCCGAATCCGCCCGCATGCTGGTGGCTACAGAGGTCAAACTGCTCTCGTTTCCACATGTGTACACACACATTCTGCGCGAGATGCAGTCGCCCGCCTGCTCCGCCCGCAGGCTGGGCGAAATAGTCAGCCGCGATACGGGACTCACCGCCAAGATTCTGCGTCTGGTAAACAGCCCCTTCTACGGGTTCCCTGCCCGCATAGACACCGTGGAGCGCGCCATCACCATTCTGGGCGCCAACGAGCTTACCACGCTGGCACTGGGCATTTCTGCCGTGACCATCTTTGGCAGCGTGCCTTCCGGCGTGCTGAACATGCGCCATTTCTGGGAACACTCCGTTTCGTGCGGGGTGCTTGCCCGGCTCATCGCGGGGCACATTCCGGGGCTTTCCGAAGAACGGTTTTTCGTGGGCGGGCTGCTGCACGACATAGGCATGCTGCTCATGCTGCGCTGCACGCCCAAGGCGCAGTGCTGCGCCCTGCTCCACTCGCGCGACAACAAGGTGCCGCTGGAAGAAGCGGAACGCCACGTCTACGGGTTCGATCATGCCGAGGTGGGCGGGCTGCTGCTCAAGGCGTGGAGTATTCCGCAAACCCTTGCCCACATGGTTCGCAACCACCATTCGCCGCAAAAAAACCAGCCCCTGCTGGATGCGGCCATAATCCATCTGGCGGACATGCTGGCTCTGGGACTCCGGTCAGACGACTACAGTGCCTTTTACGCCCCACAAATTTCCCAGCAGGTGCTGGAAGCGGTGGGACTTCCACCCAGCGCGCTGGAGCCCATGCTCATTCAGCATCATAGACAGATGTCTGAAATGATGCACGTTTTCTTCGGGGGTGCCTAGCGTGAGCGCACAGGAAAACGGCACAGGCAACGAACCGGGCCAGCATGAGCATCACTTTGCCCTCACGGAAGAACGCCGTGCCACACTGCGGGCACTGGAACTGGCCGCCTCCATGGGGCAGTTCGGGAACAGCCTGAACGAGCTGGAAAACGAAAACGCCATCCTCTCGCAAACCGCCGCCAAGCTTTCCGCACTGATGGACTTTTCCGGCATCTGCATGCTGCTGGCGGACGAAAACACCTTCGAATTCAATATCGCATGGTGTTCCCACCCCCACATGCGCGACTCCTTCTCGCGGGAAACAGCCCTGCTCATAGAAGACCGCACCTTCGCATGGGCTCTTGGCAGAAACAAACCCTCGGTGGTCACCACGCAGATGGGCAGGATGCTGCTGCACCCCCTTGCCACAGCCTCCGGCCCGCTGGGCATGTTCGCAGGCATTCTCGGCAACGGTCCGGGGGAACGCGAGATGGCGGACATAAGCCACTATCTCATAACAGTGGCACTCTTTGCTTCAGCCACCCTGCTGGAAAACTTCCGCCTGTACCGCCATCTGGAACAGGCCAATACCACCCTTGAACAGCAGGTGGCGGAACGCACCCGCGAACTGACCGACTCCAATGCCCGGCTGCGCAGCACGCTGGCGGAAAAGGAGCATTACCGGCAGAATCTGGAGGCCGTGTTCTCTTCCATGCAGGACCCGCTCATCACCGTGGACCGGCAGCGCCGCATCCTCAGTGTGAACAGGGCCGGCGAGGCTTTTTTCGGCACCGGGGCCGAGTTCGTGGCAGGCAGGCCGTTCCACGAAATATGCCGCCATGCCACAGCCGCCTGCCTGCAGGTCTTTGCCAGCACGATAGACCAAGGGCAGACCGTGCGGGAATTCCGCACCCAGTACAGGCACGAAGGCATGGACAAGGCGCTGGTGCTCAGTTGTTCGCCGCTGGTTTCCGCAGGCGGCACCATGGACGGGGCGGTGCTGCTCGTCCGCGACATAACCCGGCTTGCCTCACTGGAACGTCAGCTCAAAGAGCGCCATTCCTTCCGCAGCATTGTGGGCAAAAGCGCGCGGATGCAGCAACTGTACACCCTGCTGGAGAACCTGGCAGAGGTGGACACCACCGTGCTGGTCACAGGCGAATCCGGTACCGGAAAAGAACTGGTGGCAGACGCCCTGCACCATAACGGACCGCGGGCCGCAGGCCCGCTGATAAAGGTAAACTGCACCGCCCTGTCGGAAAGCCTGCTGGAAAGCGAACTCTTCGGCCATGTGCGCGGCGCGTTCACCGGCGCGGTCAGTAACCGGGCGGGACGATTCGAGGCTGCGGAGGGCGGCACCATCTTTCTGGACGAGATTGGCGATATCTCCCTGCGCATTCAGGTTCTGCTGCTGCGTTTTCTGGAATCCAAGGAATTTGAGCGCGTGGGCGACACGGCCACCCGCAAGGCCGATGTGCGAATTGTGGCCGCCACCAATGCCGACCTGCTCCGCAAGGTTCGCGAAGGCAGCTTCCGGGCCGACCTCTACTACCGCCTGAACGTGATGCATGTGCACCTGCCGCCGCTGCGGGAGAGGCGGGACGATATTCCCCTGCTCATCAGCCACTTTACGGAACACTTTAACAGAACCCTGAAAACAGAAATTGAAGGCGTTTCTGATGACGCCATGCATTTTTTCATGCGGCATCCGTGGTCCGGCAACGTGCGCGAACTGAAGCACGCCGTTGAACATGCCTGCATTCTCTGCCGGGCAGGCATCATCGGCATGGAGCACCTCACGCCGGAAATCCTTACCGCTGCTTCCGGCATAGAGGGAGCACAGCCGATGCCGCATCGGTCCTTCCTGCAGGCACAGGGCAGTCATGGGCATGCTCCCGTCTCTGCCGCCTTTCCACCCTCTGCGCCGCACTCTTTTGCAGGAGAACCGTCCGCGCCACATCACGGACCTGCACACGGATGGGCGCAGCCTCCGCAGCCGGATTCTTTGCACCTGCCCCAGCCGCCCTGCCTTTCCCATCCGGGCCGCCGTCCCGCCTTTCACAACCTCTCCGCACAGGACATCGCCAATGCCATCCGCGCCGCGCATGGCAACAAGGCGCATGCCGCCCGCCTGTTGGGCATCGGGCGGGCCACGCTCTACCGCAAAATGCGCGAACTGGGACTGGATTACTGACCCACCGCACCCCTTATCCGTGCCCGCCGGTCAGTTATCTGGGCAGTTATCTGGGCAGTTATCTGGGCAGCTATCCGACCAGTTACCCGCCCTTTCAGCCAGTCAGACCACATCGCATCGAATTCCCGCAGCACGTGCCCTGCGCAACATGCCGTTGTCACGCTGTCCCTTCCACGGGACAGCAGACACCCCCTGTCCAACCTGTCTCAAAACACCCGGCGAGACACAAAAGAGACACATGAGACACATCAATGTCTCATGAGACACAAAAATCGCTCCGCTTCACCCCATGCCGCCACAATGCCTGCATTATAATATGCCAATTTTATTCAAATATTCACGCATGGCACCCCTGTTGCTACTGGAGAGTCAGAACCGCAACAGAGGATACAGCCATGTTGACCACCTATTCACCTACGGAATTCGCCCGGTTGCTCAGGCAGGAAACACGCCCGGTACTTGCTGGCTGTATTGAGAATGATGCCCTGCATCATGAACAGATGGAAGTCCTCCGCAAGGTTGCAGAAACCTTCCGGAATAAATTCACGGTCTGCCTGCTGGACCCGGAATACTACTCCGAGTTCTCCAGGACATACGCCATCGCGGGAACACCGTCGTACATTCTCTTCTATTTGGGAGAAGAGAAGACCAGATTCCTCGGCTACGCAGATGCTCTGAATCTCATGAACATCATGCTTGTCGATGATTACAGCGAACTGGACCAGCTTGACCCGGAGCACGGGCAACTGAACAGCATGGTCAATCCCGTGCCATGCCTGTCTGACAGACTCCGCTTCTGGAAACGGCAGTGAACCGCATAGCACGGAACGGGCAACCTTCCGTGCAAGGGGGAAAAAACGCCCCGGAGCATGGGGATGCTCCGGTGACGTAGCAGGGGGGGATAGCTTCCCCTCTCCGGAACGCAGGGTGCTTCCGGCGGGGAACATGCAGAATACGCCTGTTGCAGCGGTGCGCAGGCAACCGGACACGAGACAACACACGCACATGCACCCTGCGGGATTCCTTGGGAATGCCGTAAACCCCGACCCCGCCACCTCAGGCGGAGTCGGGGTTTTGCCGTTGTCGGTATGAAAAACCCGTTTTCATGGCCCCAAGGTATGGGCGAATGTCCGTACCAGGCTTTTCTTATGCGGCATTTTTCGATGATGTTCGACATCAAAACAAATTCTCACCTGCCAACCACTTTTACCCACCGGCGTGATCATTGCCATGACCCGTATTCGCTTTTGCACCGCTCTCCTTGTTCTTCCGGCATGTCCCTGAGGCATGAAAAAGCCCGGCGCGGAGAGACCGCGCCGGACTTCGCATCCGCAAAATGGCCAGGCGGTGTTAAAACCGCTCAAATTCTCCGTCTTCATCACTCAGGGCAAGCTGCACCCCTTTTGCGGGGGCACCCTTTCCTGCCGCGCCTTGCGGCAACGCGCCTGCGCCCTGCTTTCGCCCTGTCTTCTGCCCGGAAACAGCGGCACCGCGTGCGCCTGCACGGGCATGTCCCGCCCGCCTACGTTCTGCGGCCGCCCTGCCGTTAAGGGTGAAAAAGGCTATGGACTGCTGCAGCTGCACTGCCTGAGCGGAAAACTCCTCTGCCGTGGAGGCAAGTTCCTCGGATGCGGAAGCGTTCTGCTGAATAACCGTATCCAGTTGTGCCACCGCCACGTTAATCTGTCCCACGCCGGACTCCTGTTCCGCGCAGGCAGCCGCAATCTCGCGAACCATGTCAGCCGTCTGCTGAATATCCGGCACCACGGCGGCAAGCATCTTGCCTGCCTCTTCCGCCACGGCAACGCTGGAACCGGTAAGCTCCGTTATCTCGCCCGCCGCCTCACGCGAACGCTCTGCCAACTTACGCACCTCTGCAGCCACCACGGCAAACCCCTTGCCGTGCTCACCCGCCCGGGCGGCCTCAATGGCGGCATTCAGGGCAAGCAGGTTTGTCTGCCGGGCAATCTCTTCAATAAAGCCAATCTTGTCAGCTATCTGATGCATCACTTCCACGGTGCGGTGCAACGCATCGCTGGATTGGCGCGTATCTTCGGCCGCCTTGGTCACAAGCGCTTCAGTGGTTCTTGCATTTTCCGCGTTCTGGCGCACACCGGCCAGCATCTGGGTCATGGAAGCGGAAACCTCTTCCACGGAAGCAGCCTGCATGGTGGCACCCTGCGACATACTCTCGGATGAAGAGGCCAGTTCCTCGGCTCCGGCGGCCACCTGCTCCGTTGCTGCCTGAATCTCCTGCACCACACCTGTCAGCCGCCCCACCATCTCCTTGAGCGAGGCAAAAACACCCTGCGCCAGCCTGTCGCCGAAGGCAAAGGTCAGATCTCCGCGCGAAACCGTGGAGGCTATGTCCGCCATTTCATCCGGCTCACCGCCCAAGGTGTTGGTAATGGAGCGAGTGAACAGGAAGCTGATGCCCAGCACCACCGCCAGAATGACGGCCGAAAGCAGCGCGACAAGCCGCACCACACCGGAAACCGTATCGTCCGTGGCCTTCTGCCGCGCGGCTATGGCCGATTCCACTCCGTCCACATAAATGCCCATGCCCACGATCCAGTTCCATTCAGGCACCAGACGTACATACGAAAGCTTGGGCTCCGGCCTGTCAGACCCGTCTTTGGGCCACACATAGTCCACCACGGCTTCGCCCTGCGCCCCGGCTGCGGAAACCATCTCCCGGAAATAGGGCTTGCCGTTCTTGTCACGGGTTTCCAGCATGTTCGTGCCCACTAGTGCCCCGTTTGGGTGACTGAGCATGACGCCCGAAGTATCGTTGATCCAAAAATAATTCCCGTCCCCAAGGCGCATGCGGGCAACCTGCAGCATGGCGCGTTGCTGCATCTCCTGCGTGATGTCCTCTACCCACGCGCCGGTGCCGACAATCCAGTTAAGCCCCGGAATGAGCCGCACGTAAGAAACCTTGAGCGTCTCTTCCCGCTCCCCCGGCTTGGCCCAGTAATAGGAAACCATACCCTCGCCGTTTTCCCGGCACATACGCACCATATCCATAAAAGGCTGGTTCCCCTTGGAATCTCGCATCCCTGAAAGGTCTTTTCCGTTCATGGAGGCATCAATGGGATGCATGACCATCCGGGGAGTCATGTCGTTAATCCACAGGTAATTATTCCCGTCAAAACGAACGGCGGCCACAAGAGCCGCCACTTCCGCCCCGAAACGGGCCTCGTCCATATCCGGTCTGCTTTCACGTAGTCCTGCTATCTGCGATGACAGGGCGTCCACCACGGTTTTCAGGTCCGCCATCTTTTCCTGCTTCAGCGCCTCCACATCCTTGGAACGTTGCAGATACGCCTCCACGGATCCTACGGCCATGTTCACGTAGTCCCGCAGTCTTTCTTCTTCCTTCTGCATGGCCTCGGCACGGTACTTGGCCGACTCCGCACCGCTGTAGGACATCAGTTCCATGATGAATACCGCGCTCAGCACGGAAACAATCACCACCGTGGCAACGGCCTGAAACCCCGTCATTTTTGTCCGCAACTTCATGTCTCACTCCCTTGTTGGCATACCGGACGCCATATCGACCACGCAACCGCAAACGATGCGGAGAAAGGCCCCCGCGCCATCCATCACAGCACTCCCCCTGATCTGCAGCCCGATGAAAAAAGCACAAAAGCAGCCGTTCCGAAGGCATATTCGGTAACGGCATATCTTGGATGAAAATGAAAATCAATTTCCAAAAAACACCTTGCCCTTCGCAGAACAGGTTTATCCCTAACCTAGAGTCTCTTTCTTGCCATTTTTGCAAGGGCACAAGCAAATAAAAATGCGGCCCGCATGTGCGGGCCGCAAAGATAATCACGGTTCTAACAGACGCTCCTATTCCTGCGTCCGGGCCGGTGCTCCGGCTACCTGCCTGTCAGGTCCACCCTGCCTTCGATAAGGTCGGCAATGACCCCGGGGTCGGCAAGGGTGGACGTATCGCCGAAGTCGCTGGTGGAGCCGCCTGCAATCTTGCGCAGAATGCGCCGCATAATCTTGCCGCTGCGGGTCTTGGGCAGCCCTTCCGCAAACTGCAGCACTTCCGGCGAGGCAATGGGACCTATCTCCTTGCGTACCCATGTGCGCAGTTCCGCACGCAGTTCTTCCGTTTCTTCCACATCGGCAGAGAGCGTTACATACGCGTATATGGCCTCGCCCTTTATGGCGTGGGGCATGCCCACAACGGCGGCTTCTGCCACTGCCGGGTGCGACACGAGGGCGGATTCGATTTCTGCCGTGCCCATGCGGTGCCCTGAAACGTTTATGACATCGTCCAGCCGGCCCATGATCCAGAAATAACCGTCGCTGTCTACCCGCGCACCGTCTCCCGCCTCATAGGCTCCGGGAAACCGTTCAAAATACGTGCTCTTGTAGCGCGCAGGATCGCCGAACACGCCGCGCAGCATGCCGGGCCACGGCCTGCGGATAATAAGGTGCCCGCCCTCGTTGGGCTGCGCGTCCGTTCCGTCCGGCCGGACGATGCGTGCGTCCACGCCGGGCAGAGGGCGAGTGGCGGAACCGGGCTTGAGCGGCGTTGCAAAGGGCAGTGCGGAAATCATGATGCCGCCCGTCTCTGTCTGCCACCACGTATCCACAATGGGCAGCGTGCTGCCGCCGATATGTTCGTGATACCACATCCACGCCTCGGGATTGATGGGCTCGCCCACGGACCCCAGCAGCCGCAGGCTGGAAAGATCGTGCTTGCGGGTCCATTCAGACCCTTCGCGCATGAGCGAACGGATAACCGTGGGGGCGGTGTAGAATATGTTCACGCGGAACTTTTCCACCACCTGCCAGAACCTGTCCGGCCCGGGATAGCTGGGCACCCCTTCAAACATGAGTGTGGTGCCGCCAAGGGCCAGCGGGCCGTAGACGATATAGGAGTGCCCGGTAATCCAGCCCACGTCCGCCGTACACCAGTACACGTCGCTGTCCTTGAGGTCGAACACCCACTGCGTGGTGTGGGCGGCGTAGGTCAGGTAACCGCCGGTGGTATGCACCACGCCCTTGGGCTTGCCCGTGGAACCGCTGGTGTACAGGATAAAGAGGGGGGCTTCCGCCTCCATGGGTTCGCAGGGGCAGTGGCCGGATATGCCGGGGGCCTTTATCTGCTCATGCCACCACAGGTCGCGCCCTTCCACCCAGTCCACGTTGGCGTTGGCACGATTGACCACGACAACCCGGGTTACGCTGGGGCATTCCCGCAGGGCTTCGTCCGCATTCTTCTTCAGCGGGATGGTGCGCCCGGCACGGAGCACGGCATCTGCCGTGACCAGCACCTTGGCCTCGCAGTCCTGCACGCGGTTTTGCAGGCTCACGGCGGAAAACCCTGCAAAGACAATGGAGTGCACAGCACCTATACGCACACACGCCAGCATGGCCACGGCCAGTTCAGGAATCATGGGCATGTACAGGGCCACACGGTCCCCTTTGCCCACGCCCTGTGCCTTGAGCACATTGGCGAAGCGGCAGACCTGATCATACAGCATCTGGTAGGTGTAGACTTTCACGTCCTCATCCGGCTCGCCCTGCCAGATAATGGCAGCCTTGTTCCTGCGCCCGTTGGCGATGTGCCTGTCCACGCAGTTATAGGCCACGTTCAGCACACCGTCCTGAAACCATTGTATGGACGGGGTTTCCATGTCCGCCTCCAGCACCTTGGAGAACGGGGTGAACCAGTCGATAAGCGTGCCCGCGCGCTCCGCCCAGAAGCCTTCGTTATCTTCCATGGACCGCTTGTACAGCGCCTCGTATTCTTCCATGGACTTAACCCACGCGGTCTCCCGTCCCTCTGCAGGCGGCTCGAAAAGTCTTTTCTCATCCATCATGCTTTCAATTCGTGTCTGGCTCATGCTGTGCTCTCCTTATTATTGGACGGTCACGGAGAATTCGCCCGCGAGGCAATGCAACCATCATACATTACACATCTTCTGCCGTAAGGCTCCCAAACCGTGTACGGGGCGGAAGACATGTCTGATTCTCTATACACCTCAGCGTACCTGCTTTAAAGCATTGCGCCAGCTCTTTTCGGTGAGTGGTCGAAAATGCCCGGCGAAAGCCAGCCAAGTGCCGGACAGACGCCAGCCAAG